>JBCCKZ010000371.1:0-5929 GCA_039027135.1 Planctomycetota bacterium | reverse complement strand
GTGGATTTATCATTTCGTTGGTTAGGCCGGTTTAATAATCGTGTGTTCGAGTGGCTTGGTTATTTTTCAATGTGGGAGCTACCGTTTTGCATCATTGGCGGGATCCTCGGATTGGGGTTGATGCGGCCGCTTATCAGGACAGCTTCGGCGTTGGTTGAAAAGGTCAATGATGAAAAACCTTCGGCGCTGTATGCCGCGTATCGAAATACGCTCTTTTCAGTGGCCGCCCTCTTCGCCTTGTATTTGGGGTTCGAGTTTCTGACACTTTGGCGAAGGGACTTTCCCGACGGTTTTTATTACGCGGGATACGCCCACCAGGGCGCAGCCTGGTTGACCATCGCTTTGATGCTGGCCACGGGTTTACTATCAATCATTTTCGGTCGGTCGCTGAAGCACGATTCACGCCGCCATGCCCTCAAACGTCTTGCCTTGCTCTGGTCAGCCGAGAATTTCCTGCTTGCCATGGCCGTGTACAACCGATTAGCCATCTACGTTGATTACAACGGTTTGACGCGGATGCGAATCGTCGGTTTCTTTGGCATCACGGCCGTGGTCATCGGCTTCGCCTTGGTTGTGATCAAGATCCAGAAAGAGCACTCGTTTCGATGGTTGATTCGAAATCAACTTGTCGCCTTGGCCGTCGTCATGATTGTGCATTCGGCAACCCCTAGTGATACGCTCAGCCATGCGTACAACCGATGGTGCGTTCAGAACACGGACGAGGCCCCTTCGGTGATGCTCGCCGTCAAACCACTCAGCGATGAAGGTTATTTGCAATTGTTTCCGTTGCTCGACCATCCGGATGCCTTGATCCGGCGTGGTGTGCAAGCGAGACTTCTGCAGCGCATGGACGAACTGGAACGAGAGCCCGTCTTGATGGGTTTCAACTTCCAAGGTTCCACGCAAAAACTGAGACAGCAGTTTGAAAGCCTGCCGAATTTAAAGAGTGTCTTCCCATCAATAACAGAACGTCAAAAGGCGTTGCAGGCGTGGAAGAATCACGCGATGCAGTGGTATTGATGAACCAACGACTAAGCCTGTTTGACACCCACGCTCACCTCAACACAGATCCATTTGATAACTCACTGGATGCTGTAATTGATTCTGCGAAGACGGCGGGCGTTGAAGGGATCGCCGTTATTGGAATCGACCGCAAAACAAGTGAGCGAGCCGTTCAACTAGCCGACTTGTACCCCGGATATCTGCACGCGGTTGTCGGAATTCAACCAAACAGCGTCGCTGAAGCGTCTGAAACTGACTTTGGTTCTATTGAAGAAATGGCGCAGAATAACGGAGTGGTGGGTATCGGCGAGACTGGTTTGGACTGCTATTGGGATGACACGCCGATTGATCAACAACAGATGATGTTTGATCGGCACATTGATCTTTGCTTGAAGACAAATAAGCCGATGATCATTCACATGCGTGATAGCGGTGAGCTGATCGCCAGACAGCTCGAGAAGCACTCGTCCATCCCTTCAGCAGTCATGCATTCCTACACCGGAGACTTGGACCTAGCGGAAAGACTCCTGGAAATGGGCTTGATGTTCAGTTTTGCGGGAATGGTGACCTTCAAGAAGAGCAACGATCTTCGGGACGTTGCGGCGAGAGTTCCCGATGATCGGCTACTCGTCGAGACAGATTCGCCTTACTTGAGTCCTGAACCGATGCGTGGAAAACGCCCCAACGAACCCGCCAGGGTTGAACACACTCTGCGGTGCCTCGCCGATGCACGAGGAGCTTCACCCGAGAAATTGGCCAAAATCACGACCGAGAATGCGAGGCGATTCTTTGGACTGGCAAGATGAAAATGGCACGAGGTGCTAGGCAGGTCGATGATTCAGCGAGGAACCTGCCTCTCCGAGCACGCCCTTTAGCTGGTCGAAACGGTCGCGATGAATCCATCGTTCCCAAAGACGAGGTGGACGAACGCCAGGATCATCGAGCGAAACCCGATTGACTTTTCCACGGCGAGTTCGAAGTGTCAGCGAATCATCCTCAACCGACTGAACGATCCAGTACTTATCGACGGTGTACCGATAACCCTCACCACCCGAACTAGCATGGACATTCTGTGCTCGCGGTCCGGGTGAGTTGCTGGACTTCTGCTTTCGGTAAACGACTAAATCGCCCGCTTGAAATTGCATAGATCGCATTGGTTTACTCCTTCCACCCGCGCGTTGACCCTTTTCAACTCGTTACTGACACGCGTCTGATCAATGCCCTTGCCTTTTCCCGAACGCTGACCACGCGACGTCACCCCAAATTATAGCTCGAAATCGAAAAAACGCACACCCCTAAACCAGCTTTTCAGCCCTACGCGACTGGCTCACAATACCCGGCTTCCACCTTCTCGAACTTTTTTGCAGACCAACATGCGAGTCCTTTCCGGCATTCAACCCACGGGCCGCCCCCACTGGGGAAACTACTTTGGAGCGATTCGTCAGTACGTTGACCTACAACATGATCATGACGGCTTCTACTTCATTGCCGACTTACATGCCCTAACGACGATCAATGAACCAGACGTGCTTCGAGGCTACGTGATCGATGCCGCGTTGGATCTGTTAGCACTGGATCTGGATCCGAAGAAAGCAACGTTATTCATCCAATCGCATGTGCCGGAGGTCAGCGAACTCAACTGGATTCTGCTTTCGAGAGCTCCCATGGGTTTGCTTGAGCGGTGCCACGCCTACAAAGAGAAGCGAGATCGAGGAATTCCGGTCAACGCGGGATTGTTCACGTATCCGGTACTGATGAGTGCTGACATCCTCGCCTATGACAGCCAACTCGTTCCTGTTGGCGAGGATCAGGTCCAGCACATCGAGGTGTGCCGCGACCTCGCCGGTAGCTTCAATCACACCTTCGGTGAAACGCTCATCCTTCCCAAAGCCAAAACGCTCGAACACGGTGCGAAAGTTCCGGGGACCGATGGCCAGAAGATGAGCAAGAGCTACGACAATACGCTGCCCCTGTTTGGTGAAGAAAAAAAGATTCGTAAGGCAATCATGAGGATTCAAACCGACAGCCGTCCCATGGAAGATCCCAAAGAACCCGAAGGAGACCACCTCTTCGAGCTCTATCGTCTATTTGCATCCGATGGTGAAATTCAAGCCATGGCAGACATGTATCGTGCCGGTGGATTTGGATATGGAGAGGTGAAGAAAAAGCTTGCTGAAGCCAGTGAGACCTACTTTGCTGCAGCACGTGAGCGCAGACGCGATCTCGAACAAAATCTCGATCACGTGCACCAGGTTCTGAGGAGCGGCGCAGACAGGGCTCGCGAGGTGGCAGCGAATGTACTCAGCCGAGTTCAGAAGGCTTGTGGTGTCCAATGACCACCGGCGGGCCTCTTGATCGCGTATGATTGCAGACAGTCAAGAATGCCTCGCTCTTTCCTCGACACCGTCAATTCATGCCAGTTATCGCCGTGGGCTCCGAGATCATCGAATGCGTGCGCATCGCGCGGATGATTGAGACGCACGGAGAACAGTTCCTCGAGCGTGTCTATCGAAGCGGTGAGATCCAGCAGTGTCTTGGATCAAAGAATGCAACTCAAAACTTCGCCAAACGATGGGCTGCCAAAGAAGCCGTCATTCGAATGTTGCGTGCGAGGCGCGCCGGTGGCTTGCGTTGGCTCGACATCGAAGTCGTCATGCTGGCTGGGATTGGCCCCACCGTCGAACTACTCGGTACTGCCGAGATGGCGGCTTGCCGTCTTGGCATTGAACACATTCACTTATCGATGGCTGCCTGCCGAACCCACGCAACGGCACATGTCGTTGCCGAAGGTGAGATGATTGACACTCAAGATTTGGATTGATGAAAGGCTCACTCGAATGAACAAACTTGCCTTGCATTGGCAAATCCTCATCGGCATGGTCATTGGGACTGTCGTTGGCATCGGATTGAACCTAACCGCCTCGGAACGAGAAACTGAAATTCCGGCACTTGATCCACGCTTACCCGAAACGATCCAATCAGCCTTCATTTCGGACACCACCGCAAGGACAACCATCGAGTACACCAAGAAAGGTGAAGAAGAAACCCCGGTCAAGTGGACGATTCATCCGCTTGGAGGAGAAGGCAATAACGTTACATCGGTGAAGGAGCTCAAAAAGGTCGACGCTTTCGCAGCTGATATCTACTTGGCTCATGGCCAGTCAACCGCCAAACGCTTCGGCGGCATGATGAAGTCCATTGGCGGACTTTTCCTTCGGATGCTGCAAATGGTGGCGGTACCGCTAATCGTGGTATCCCTACTTTCCGGAGTGTTAGGACTGGGTCTGGCTACCGAGCCCAAAGACGGGTCGACTTCGGATTCGGATCGCCCCGCGGGCATCGGTAAGATGTTCACACGCACGTTGCTCTATTACGTTTGCACGAGCGGCCTGGCAATCATCACTGGTCTGCTTGTCGTCAACATTATTCGACCTGGACTGGGTGGCAACGCGGCCGGCGCCATGGCCAAAGACGCCGACGCCCATGCCAAGCCCCTCTCGGAGGTTCTGTTTAATCAAGTCGAGGCTTTGATTCCAGCCAATCCCCTGGGCGCTTTTACCGAACCCAACTTCCTTTCGATCATTGCTTTCACATTGGCTTTCGCAGTTTTTGCGCTTCGCTGCTCACGCGAAACCCAAGATCGAATTCGTTCGCTGGCCGAAGCGGGCTTGGATGTGATGATGTCCATGACCATGGCCATCATCTCGCTCGCCCCTTTGGGCGTCCTGTTCTTGATGGGCTACGTCTCGGCGACCCAGGGAACCGAGGTGTTCAGCTCACTTGGGAAGTACGTCATCGCGGTGGCAGCCGCATTGGCGTTGCATGCCTGCGTCACCCTCCCGTTGATTCTGTATTTCATTGCTGATCGCAGCCCGCTGGACTACGTGAAAGCCATGTCACCAGCACTTTTGACCGCGTTCAGCAGCGCCAGCAGCAACGGCACCTTACCCCTGACCATGACATCCGTTCGCAATCGAGCTGGTGTCAGTAATCGAACGAGTTCATTTGTGCTTCCTCTCGGGGCAACGATCAACATGGATGGCACGGCGCTTTATGAAGTCGTCGCAGTCTTATTTATCGCACAACTTCACGGTGGCCAGAACCTACCGCTGAGTCAACAAATCATCGTAGCCCTAACGGCACTACTCGCTAGTGTTGGCGCAGCGGGCATTCCGCACGCTGGATTGGTCATGATGGTGATCATTCTGCAAGCCGTTGGGCTGCCAATCGAAATGCAAGGAATCATCTTGGCAGTCGATCGCGTACTCGACATGGCCCGCACAGCCGTCAATGTTTGGAGCGATTCCTGCGGATGTGCAGTCATCGACAAAGTCACTCAAGAAGCCGAGACGCTCGAAGAGAACCTTACTCTCCCTCTGGGTGGGTAAGTTGCAAATCGTCTCCCAACCCCAGACTAAACGTCGAATCTGATATGGCTCTTCACCGAATCTTTCCCATCGTCCTTCTGCTCATCGGCGTGGCTCCAGGCTCGACGTTGGCCAGCGATGCTGATCGTCACATCAACGTGATCATGATCCTGACAGACGATCATGGCGCTCTGGACGCTGGATGCTACGGATCCAATGATCTCCACACACCGAACATCGACCGCATCGCCAGACAGGGTGTTCGCTTCACCCAGGCCTACGCACACACGGTTTGCTGCCCGGCTCGCGCCGCCGTGATGACCGGACGCCATCCCCAAAGAAGCGACATCGGCAATTGGGCCCAGGGAGACACGACGCCTAAACGCCAGGGTCGCAACTTACTTCACAGTGAAACAACGATGGCCGAAGCGTTTCGCGACGCGGGCTATGCCACAGCCCTCTACGGCAAATGGCATCTTGGCGCGGCAAAGACACACGGCCCCCTAAAACAGGGTTTCGATGAGTTCTTTGGAATTCGCGGAGGCTTCATCGATAACTAC
>JBCCKZ010000370.1:0-5936 GCA_039027135.1 Planctomycetota bacterium | reverse complement strand
TCGACCGCCTCGCCGAGGTACTTCGCGATGTGAAACTTATCGTGCACGATTTTGGCCTCTGGGACGTTGACTGCCGCGCTGCTTATGAAGGCTTGCCACATGTCCATGGAGACTGACTCGATCTGGCCGAGCTGCGTTTTTGCCAACGTTTTCCGGAATTTGTCACAGGGTTCGATGGTTCGCTCGGGGACGACTTCCAAGACACGTGCGCCATCGGTATCGGTCAAGATCGAGACGTAGTCGTGACCACGACCGAAGCTCTTCTCATCGACGCCAACATGCTTCACATCCTCGGTCTCTCGTCGTTTCAGCCCTCGTTTAACGGCTGCTTGCATGATGCGGTGTGCGGCATCCCAGGAAAGCCCCAAGAGCTCTGTGGCTCGTTTGACGTTGGCCGCCGAGAGTAACACGCGAACAGCGAAGGCTTCGAACATCAGGGTGAACCGAGAATGCTTGTCAGCCCACGGGACCGTGATCGTCTTCACGCCACACTTGGCTCAGTTACAGCGCGGGATCGCCGCATGGATTTCGGTGGTGAATTGCAGCGTATCGAGATGTCGCCATTTTCGCTGCGGAGCGGTGTTGACCTTGGGACAAACGGCATCGCATTGCGGACAAACAAGCTGGCTTCCGGCGTGCGAGAGCTGGATGACCACACGCATTCCATCGACGTCTAAGTCCTCGTCAACGACTTTCCAGTCGTCACTGAGCCCAAGAAGTTATCGGTAGTGCAGGTTGAGATCGTTCACCCACTAAGTAAACGAAATCCCCGCGTCTCAGCCGATCAGCTACTAAATTCGCGGAAGAACCTTTCAAATCGGATCTGACCGTCGTCAAGATAGCCATTGCGCTTCCAGCCCAAATGCAAGTAAAAGCCGACTGCTCGGAGGTCCTCTCCTGGCCCCGTGGATAACCATGCACTCGTTAAACCGCTATTCTTCAGGTCGATCTCAATCTGGAGCATTAAGTGCCCCCCGATTCCTCTGCCTTCAAATTCTGGGCGCACGAAGCAGGCGAAGACATATCCCTCAGCTACCTTGGCCATCGCGAATCCCACGATTTCACCTTCGACTGTTGCAACGTGCGCTACATATTGGCCACCTTGGATCATTGCCGATACCGACGTGGGTGTCACACCTAAATCTTCGAGTTCCTTTACTGATTGATGATTCTCGCGTACAGAACAGCGAACGTCGAACAGCGAACGGACATCGGTAATCGCAGCTGGTCGTATCGCGAAGTTCATCGTCCTGTCGAACGACCAAGATCAAAGGGCGGGCGGACTAACACGGGCACTGGGGCCAAGTTGTGTTGCTGAAAAATAATCGATCAAACTTCCGACGCGTTCTCCAGTAGTTGGCGAACACTCCAAACGTTTTTCGCCAATCCGCTGGCCATTGCTGGCGTCTTCTTGATGGTCGAGTGTTTACTATGCCAGTTGTACCAAGCAAAGAGTATATTTTGCATTGCAACGTGGTGGTCAAGTGACTTCGAATGCGCTGCCGTCAATCGAGTGAACCGACGAAGGTGCATTCGGATCTTCTGGTTCAACGTCTCGACGTGGCTCGTGCAAATTTGATCTGGGTTCGGATTGCAAAACTGCGGGATCTTCTCGGCGGCTATTGTCGTGGCCGGGCTGTATCGCGTTTCGGACTGACTCGCTGCGTACTTCTTAACGAGCATTCCGAAATCGATGTTACTGCCCAGGGCGAACGGCACGCCGTACTGATAACCACCCCAACCATCGGTCGAGATTTGTTGGCGTGCAGAAGTGTCGATTGCACGGCTTAGCTTTCGCAGGAATTTGTCGGTGTGGTTTCCATCACGTTTGCCGATGTGCGTTGCGAGAATCATCTTTGTGTTTCGCTCGACTGCAACGAAGGTCCAAGAGTCACCAACGTCGTGGCCAGCTTCGCGGTTGGTCGCTAGCTTCTGATTCATGCCGACAAACGACCAAAATTCATCGATCTTTACATCGTTGACGACAACGTCACTGATCGAATCCATAAGCCGACCGCACGTCTCGCCCACGGTGAGAATGAGACCGCTGATCGTCTTTTTTTCAAGCGCAGTGATTCGAGCGGTGGCGCGGATGGACATGCCTTCCAAGAGCATTTTCAACGCCATGCAGGCTGCGTCGATGTCGGTGCTCATGCTGCCGAGTGGGCGAGGTCGGTCTTCGATCCAGCTCTTGCCGCAATCTTTGCAGCGAAATCGCTGGTTGCCGTTGCGGTCTCGGCCGTGTCTTTTCGTGGATTCGTGTTGGCATTGTGGAACTGGAGCTATCATCGGTCAGCCTTGCTGAAACCGGCACGCCGTTCCTAGACTGGAGTTGCGTCGACTGACTTTCGGGTGTCGACGCACCTGAGATCACGAGCCCCTGCGGAGTTGTTGACGCAACTCTGCGGGGTGTTTTAACGCACCATTGGTATAGAAGTTTTGATGGACACCTTTGGGCATCCACAAACCAAAATCAAAACGGCAGGCGTGGGAGTTGAACCCCATCGACAAGAAGTCGAGCCCTCCGGTGGCATATAAGGCCACTGCGCCCACTAAGACGCGGCACGCCTGCCTTTCTCACTTGATTGCCACTGACCGGTTGAGTACGCTGGAGGAGTACGAAAGTGCTGAACAGCACTCCACCCTCAGTGGAAAACGTACATGAGCCGGGGAGCTGCTACTCCCCGGCTCTCTTTTTGAA
This sequence comes from Planctomycetota bacterium, assembly GCA_039027135.1. Lineage (GTDB taxonomy): Bacteria > Planctomycetota > Planctomycetia > Pirellulales > Pirellulaceae > Rubripirellula. Next base: position 3,235 of record JBCCKZ010000370.1, on the reverse strand, counting down.
ATCAGGCGTGGTCAATCAAACAGTTGCTCTAGCAAACTCTGGCTGTAGCTGATGCCGCGGTTGTTGAGAGAGTAACGAGTGCCCTTCCCGCTGCCTCCCTTCAAAATCAAACGATGGTGCTCAGCGGTAAGGCTTCTGTCGATTCTGTCAATGCGGAGACCTGATTGCTTGGCGGCTTCCATGAGAGAAATAGATGTTACTCCATCCTGTTGAAATAGCGTCTGGTATCCGTAGATGAGCAGTAGAATAGCGTCTCCATTGGAGTGCTTTGTATCAGGAAGCACGTTCAGAGACAGCTTGTCTTCACTTCGCAAGAACGCTTTGTCCCAGGTATTCTCTTCAATGAAGCCACCAACGTTTGGGGTAGGCTCGGGGTCGCTTGATTGCGATCGTACCTCGATCGCCTTCGTCCCAACACGTTCGATCAAATTAAGGAAACTCTCGTAGTCTGACCTTACTATTTCAACTGGTCCCTCGGCATCAAATTCGGCAGCTCCGACTTTAATGCGAAGGTGATAAGCTGACTTAGCTTCGGGTTTGGCCTGGGGCAATTCAGTGATTGCCGGGAATGTGCTCTGTGACATCCTTCAAATCCTCAGTGGAAAGTAGAAACTTGCTATCGGTCTGCTAACCGATTTACTAGCAGCTCTAAGCCTATCGTTCGCTAATCTAACGCCAATAGCGAATCAACTAAAAAATGGCTTTTTTCGCAAAATCGCGCAACCACAAGTGGCCGCGAGCGACAGTAAGTTTTGCTTTGCGGCGATCGCGGGCGACTGGCTCGTGTTTTTCCATCGCATTCGCGAGGCAAGAAGGTACGAGATATGACGCAATTGCGTCATGGTGTGCCGTCATGAGTTGCGGTTGATTGCGGAACATCGCTGGCCTTGCCAGCTGGGTTCTCGGGTAGCCATCGCGATCCGCTCGCATCTTTCTTGAACAGGGCTAGGTGTTTGCTCAGCTCTCGTCCCAGATTCCTTACAGCTGCCTGGGGCTCGTACTCCATCTCATACCCGGCTTGAGTCATGGCGACCCTGATCGCAACTGCCTGCATCGGCGTCGCAGCCTTTCGCAGCACCTCCTCTGCCCATTCGGCTAGCGGGCGAATTGCCGCTGCATCAAATCCCGGCACGCAATAGCCAACCTTCCGATCCGCCTGCGGGTGATTCACCTTTTTGAGAATGCCCACTTTCACCAACCGATAAAGCGTTGCCCTGACCGTTTGCATGTTGGGCTTACGCGTCGGGTCGGCGTTCGTCACGAAGCCCTGTATGTCATCGCACGTCACGATTCGGTCGCTTGGGGTCACTGCCGCCACAAGATCGACTAGCCGCTTCTCGCGATCAGCCTCGGGCAGCACAGCGATGGGCTTACCGATCGGCTTCGCTTCCATCACCGCAATCTCTTGGACCGTCTGGCTGTACTCCGCGCGATTCTCGTTCAGCTTGCGGTTGCGAGTCTCCTCGGCAAGCCAACGAATATCGGCGAATAATTGTTTGCTCATTCCGGCCAAGAAAACGGAACGCTAGGATTGGTTCTAGGCTCGCGAGACGAGCAACACACTATGGCCCCAGTGCCGATGATCCCCCACCGCCAAAACGTGAGCAAGTCGTACTCTGGTGCATGAGATGGTTTTCCGCTGTTTTCGAAAAGATGCGGATAAGCAACGACAAGCGTCATAGCACAGCCTATGCAAGTGCAGACCCGTCAACATCGCTGCTTCGTGCAGAGAAGACCAAGCGACTTATTGCCGTAACAACTAGAAGTGCCATCGCAACTGTGCCACTCAATCCGCACGCAACGCAGTACGCCCTCGCGAGCCCAGACAGCGGCCAAATCAGCATGGGGATTAACCCAGTCGCGAAAGTAAACACCATCAGAGCCAAGGCAACTCTGTGCCAGGTGCGAGGCAAGAGAACGGAGTGAGGTCTACTTGGCATGAGTCTCTCCAGATAGTGTGGAAATCAAAACGTCTGGATTAAAGTACGAATTTCAGTCTGATAACAAGCGATTTGACCGATCAGTCAAACGACCCGCAAGTGTTTAAGTGTAACATAGTTCACGAGGCCCGTAACCCGGTTCTCGATTGGTATTAAGGGCTTCGGTCCAACGTATTGTTAGTTGCCAACGCACCGGAAGAATTGATTGGTACTTGGCTAACGTAGTGAGTAGTGTTCAAAAGCTATATTCAGGTCTGCGACCTTACAAATGGAGTGAACTCGGGTGTCCACTTCGGTATTGCATCCACTGAGTTGTTGAAGGATTACAATAGTTTCATTCTTGTATTTGTGGTTTTTCTGCAAAATGGTCGTTAGTGCTTTCTCACAAAGACCCTGGGTAAAAGAAGAGGTATGTGTCGTTGCGGAATAGCAAACAGCCGACAAGACATCGTAGCGAGCTTTCGTGGAGATATGGAAAAGGGTGGTTCCGTGGTTGGCGACTCGCATTGCGGTAGGCCCGGCCGTTTTGTCGTCCAAGAGTGATTTAATAAGAATTTCATGCTTGGAGATTTGGCGTTGGAATAGCGTCCACGCAAGAGTAAGTACGGAAACTATCAGTGCAACAACCGCAGTCATTTTTAGAGTTTTATTAGAAGTTTTCGGCATATCTCAACGTGAGTATCCCGCCAAGCGTTGCAGGGAACGCGATATGGGTGCGAAACACCCGCAAAGTTCGGCCGGTAAGTTTAGATACTAACGCGAAGGGTTTATCGGTGAAACGGGACCCACTTACTTGGAGTAGTCTTTCAAGAAACCTTGTGTTCCTGTATCTGAGAAAGGGTAGCTGCTTTCGAGTTGGAGGTTGGGCAGGTAATCGCCGGCATTTGACGAGCAGATGCGACAGATGGAACTTAAGTGGCCTAACTCTGCTTGGCCGGTGCGTTGGATGAGGCGTCTTTTCGAATTCTTGGAGTGCCAGTCGCACGTTGATTTGAACCTGGATGCCGAGAACTTGATTGTGTTTTTGAAACACCTCAAGCGTTCCGGTGCCCCAGCGTGGCAGAGACACCAAGCCGCCATGGTCGCCCAACACGACTGGGCAATGCTCCAAATGGCGGATTGCCCAGCAATCGGCATGTCGTCGGTAAACTGGCGGACGTGGCCGAGACCGAGCGGCGTGGCGATGCGAGGTTTGCAGTTTGTCAGACCCGGTATCTGGACAACGAGCCGGCGATGGTAACGGAACTGCGTCGAACGCTTTGCCGTCGACGCTATAAATTCGACACTGAGAAAGC
>JBCCKZ010000369.1:0-5957 GCA_039027135.1 Planctomycetota bacterium | reverse complement strand
TCCGCTTACGGCTGCACCACTCACGACGCCAGTCCTCGCCAATGGAGTGTATCAGGCACAGATGCCGGTTTACGACAATCCATCGGTATTCACTGGGCTTCCCGTCACGACCAGTCCCATGACGTCACTGCGAGTGCCGACGACTGCGGTGCCACAGACGTTGCGAGGACAGCTTCCTTCTGTCAATCGACCTCTTTCAATCAACTCGGGTTTGGGCACGGGCAGCGCGTCCGGCTATTTTGGTGCAAACAATATTTACCCGACCAACAATCCATACGCGAACTCACTGCCCTACACGGCGGGTTACGCGCCCACGGCGACCGTCCCGACGACAACCAACCTATTCCCAAATGCTCCGGTGTATCGACCGGGCCCTGTTGCGAGATTCTTTGGGTCGTTGTTTGGCACGTCTTATCGGAACACGGTAAGTCCTGCACAGGTGACTTACTATCGGCCAGTCACATCGTACAGCCCTGCGCTTGGCACAACCTTGACGACGCAAGCTCCGTGTGTGACATCGATCAATCAGGCTCAGCGTGTTCCCTTTACTACTTTCCAAGGTGGGTTGCCAACATCAGTGGCAACAACATGCACGGGCGGCGCTTGCGGAACGGTCAGTTCTGGTGTTGCACCGGTGAGCGGATTCGGAGTTGGGCCGGCGCCCATCAGCCAAATTCCTTCGACGTCATTTGGTCCATCAGCGAGTCTCGCTCCGACGACCACTTTGCCACCGTCGGGTACAGGGTCAGCGCCATTGACCGGTTCTTACGCATCACCGAGTTTCCAGCCAGGGCCGGCGCCTTCTGCAGGTTCCGTTTTCACGGCTCCATCGGATGCTCAGCCGATGGCTCAACCACGTCTGGAATCGTCTCGGCAGTCGCTTGATGATTCTCGAACGCGGGCCCAGCGTCCGAGCAGTTCGATTCAAAGGGATCTTGATAACGCTGTTGAGGACATGAAGGATGAGTTGGATCGTCTTCCAAGCTACTTTGAGGATGTTGATCGCCAATCAGAAAGTTCCGCGCGTTCGCTTCCCCCTTTTGCTGGACGAGGACGAGACACCTTCACTTCCCAGGTCAATCGTACGAGCTTCGAAGAATCGAATAATCGTCCGATCAAAGAGTTGCCAAGTTCGGTACCCCGGACGCAGGCGACCCAGAAATCTCAGTGGGATCTTTCACCTGGGCAGATGCTCCCTCGTCAGAACCGCGGATCGATCACCTCAGCATCGGCTCGAAGTGGCTATTCGAATACTCTGACCACGAATCCGAGCGACAGAGAACCCCCACGCCAGAATCGCTGGCAGCGCATTCGCTGAGCAGTCGTTGGTCCGTGGTGTGCGAGGCTTTGTAAGCTCAGCCGCCACGAACTAGAGCCGAATGCAGCCTCCTGCTCGTTTCGAGAGAAGGTATGGCTTGGCCTTGGCTTCACGCAGGCACGCTCAGTTTCTGGGGACTCGATCTCTGGGAACTCGTCGATAATCAATGTTGCCCAAGCGTCTGCTATGCCGTGTGATGATCTGTTCGGGCCCTATTCACGCGTGCTTGAGCCTTGAACAAGCCGGATCGTTGGCTGCCTATTCGCACCGAATATCGGAAAACCGACGTGCAATTTGAGTCCAAATCGAGCCCCGTTGGGTCATAATAGGCCCGCTAATCCAATGTTGGGGAGATTGATTGAGCATGGACTCGTTGCGAAAAATCTTGGTTGTCGTGTCGCAAGGTCTCTTCTTGGGCTCCGTGCTTTTTGACGGGCAAAGGTGCATCGCTCAGCAGCCCGTCGTGATCGATGCGGCAACCGCGAAGATGATGGCTGAGAAAGCCGCTCAAGGACGGCCCAGCCCGACGTCAGGTCCACCAAAGCAGGGTAAGGCCGACGAGAATGGCAAAAAGGGAGATGAGAAGGAAGGAGAAGGTGGCGAGGGCTCCAGCGAAATCAAGGTGATTCGCCGAGAAGAGATGAAAGGCGGGATTGCCGATCCCATGGAGCTCATGGCAACCGTTGGCGAAGACGGAACGGTGTCATTTGAGTTTCGGGACCAGGCGTGGGTCGACCTGGTGCAATGGCTTGCTGAGATTTCGGATCAGCCTCTCGATTGGCGTGAGCTGCCAGCGGATCGAGTCAACATGCGATCGCCTGGCCGATACACGGTTGAACAAACACACGATCTTTTCAATCGATACCTGCTTCAACGTGGTTACACGATGTTGCAGGCTGATGGTGGGCTGACCATCACCCGTACGTCGTCGATCAATCCGGCCGTTGTGCCTCGAGTCGATATTGAGGACCTTGATGAACTGCAACCTCATAGCTTTGTAAGAGTCTCGCTTGATCCGGGTTGGCTGCCAGCGGAAAAACTCGTCGAAGAGCTTTCGCCGATGATTAGCAGCAACGGCAAGCTCACGGCTATGTCGACCACCAATCGCCTCGAGGCGATGGACGCAGCCGTCAACCTTAGACAGATAGCAAAGCTTCTTGATCGTGAAAGTAACCAGCTTTCAAGGCAGACGCTTGCACCGGAGTTTCCTCTTCGTTATTTGGCCGCCGAAGATGCCAAACGAATGCTGATGGACTTTTTGGGTGTCAAGGAGAAGGCGGAGACACCCGCCATGAATCCTGAGCAAATGCGGATGATGCAGCGTCAAATGCAACAGCAAGGCCAAAACGCTATACCAGCGGGCCCAAAGACCCCAGATATTTCGATCGTTGCCAACATTCGTCAAAACAGCATCCTCATCCGGGCCCCATCGGATCGCGTAGCTCTCGCGATGGAGTTCCTCAAACGCATCGATGTACCTCAATCGAACATCAGTAATCTGACTGATATCAAGTCACGCGTTCAGGTATTCCGTTTGGTGACACTCGATCCTGAAAAGCTGATTGAGATCATCGGAGAGATGAATGTACTGCAGCCGAGCACACGCCTTCGGCCGGACAAGGATAATAGCGCGATCATTGTTTCCGGTTCGATAGCTGATCGCTTTGTGATCGACTCGCTGATTGAAAAGCTTGACAACTCAGGCCGTAGCTTTGTTGTGATGCCTCTTAGAAGGCTCGATCCAATCGAAGTCGCGGAGTCGATTGAATTTTTGATGGGCAAACAGAAAGAAGAGGATAGCGGGTCATCCAGACGACGGTCGTACTATTGGTACTACGACAACGAAGACGAGGACGATAAGCCAGATGACGAATTTCGCGTGGCGGCCAATGTCCGTCTCAAGCAAATCTTGCTGTGGGCGAACGAACAAGAAATGGAGCAAGTCGAAGATCTGTTGATTCAGTTGGGCGAGTTGCCGCCGCCGGGCGGAAGCCCACAAACAGTCCGAGTCATTGATGCGGCCGCGACTCCGGAAACACTTGAATATCTTCGGCAAATTCAGCAACAGTGGCAGGGGCTTTCAAACGTTCCGCTCGAGCTACCCGATGCTGATGACTTCAAGGAAGTGGAGTCCGAGGTTACGCAGAGACGTCAACTTGATCGAGCGAATGAAGATGAGGACGATGAGGATCCGTCAAGGGACGAGGCCACCGACTTTGATCCGTCAGATGTAACCGATTTGAATTCCTCTTCAGATCCGTCAACGCGGTTGGTGGGCGTGCCGAGCGACGGGATTGAAGAGACCGCTGAGGGTGAGGTCAGTGGTGATGTTGGGGGGAAGGTTTCTGGTTCTTCGATGCCGTCGGGACGTCAGATTCAGAGTGTCGAGGATTTCGATCGACTTTACGGGAGCGGGAACTCCACAAGAAAAAAATCGCAGACTCAACAAGCGGATTCAAAGGCTCCCATTCGTATTCACGTGGATGCTGACGGGAACCTTGTACTTCAAAGCGATAACACGGCGGCGCTCGATCGTCTTGAAATGTTGATGGTTCAAGTGAAGCCGCCAAGTCGACCCTACCGCGTCTTCCATGTTCAACATGCTTCGGCTACTTGGATGGCGTTGAACCTGGAAGACTACTTTGAGGAGGAGGAAGAGGGAGATTCGAATGCGGATCGCTTTTTTAATTGGTACTGGGGCGACGACGACGAAGAAGAGAAGCGTGAGCCTTCGGGACTTGGCCGCGCAGGCCAGCTTCGTTTCATTTCAGATATCGACACGAATACCATCGTTGTGACGGGTGCAAGCAACTCGCAGCTTCGGACCATTGCCGAGTTGATTGAGCTTTGGGATCAAGCGGAGGTCGACTCGAGTCGTACTCGATATACCCGACTGGTGACTATCCAGTACGGACAGGCTGAGACAATTGCCGAGACCGTCAAGGAAGCTTATCGAGATTTGTTGTCGAGTAACGACAAGACCTTCCAGGCGGGCAATGTCCAAAACAACCAGGGACAGCCCGTGCAAAAGAGCCGCGAGGGTTCGGGTAGTCGTTTTGCGGATTCTGAGACTGGTCGGGAAGGCGGTGGAGCCGACTTTTCTTTTAAGGGAAAGTTGTCGCTTGGTGTGGATTCGATTGGCAACACGTTGCTCGTTAGCGCCGAGGGTGAATCGCTTCTCGAGCTAGTGTGTGAAATGATCGGAAGACTCGATGAGGCCGCTCAGCCGAAGGGCAACGTGCGCGTAATGAAAATGGGCGGCGGCGTCAGCGGGGACTCTATGAAGGAGGCGATGAAGTTGTTCGGAACGTCAAAGCCTTCTTCAGACGCTCCAAATCCTCGTCCGTCCATCCCTCCGTCTCCGAAACAGTGACCCAGCCATTGATATAACCATCCGGTGAATAGTTATGGCCATAACCAATTGGTGTGGTCGTAGCGAGTGGAAGGTCAAAGGCAACTTGCAAGAACGTGATGATCGGATACCACCGCAGATAAGGTGAGACATCTTCGCCACGTGTGCCAATCAACCAAGACGGTCTTTGCCAAGCAAGCGATGGAGAAAACCAAACCATAGGATCGCTGGCGTGTTGGAGATAGAGATTGCGTATAGGTCCCCAAGGCCTTTCAACGTCCGGTTCAGTCGTTTGATTATGGAAACGAACCATGCGGCCATCGCGAAATTGTGGTAGCCAAGCCGGCGAGCCGGGATTTCGAGTCGAAACGATTTCTTTCCACTGGCTGCTGGGGAATGGCGTTCCACTCCAAAGAGCACCTTGAATGGGGTCCTCAAAGGTTTCCATCAGATCGGCGGCCTGCTCGCACCCGTACGCGCCCAAACTCAAACCAAACAAATAGAGCTTGGGTCGTTGATCTTTGGGAAGCTTGGTCCAATAAGCGTAGATCTCATCAAAGAGCGCCGTGGCGGAATGCTTGGCTCTCGGAGGGTCAACCAATAGCGTGATCCAGCTTGGCAAATAGGAGTATTGTGTGGAGACGATTGCCGTGTCACCGCGATGCAGATACTCGACGGAGTCGACGGCACCTTCATCGAGCCACCCGGTTCCGGTGGGCGTGGCAACGATCAACATTGAACGTTCAAAGCCACCCACTCGAATGAGTTCTTGGAGGGCCAATTTGGCTCGAGCCTTTTCGTCGTCGGCGGAACGCATGCCAACATAAACACGAATGGGTTGCTTGACCTCCGTGCTCGAATAGGACTGGATCTGTTCGCTCGTGGGCCCAGTGGTGAGAAAGAGCTTCCCTTGGCGGCCGATGCTTGGCCAGGGAACGAGCGACTCCGGGCCGCCGCACTGATCCTCACCTAGTGGTGGCGAAATGCCATGTTCAATGTACTGATCGGCAGCTAAGGAAATGCCGTCGGCAAGTGATAGCAAACCACGAGCAACGATCTCATTGGTTAGAGCGTTGACAAAGAGAGCAACCAGGATGACGCTGATTGCAATCGAAACCTTTTGTGGGATGTAACGCTGCAAACGTCCGGAAATCCATGCCCCAAGTGCGATCAAAAGCCGGGCCGCCGTCAATAACGAAACGGCGACAAGGACGGTGATGATCAAAAAGCCGATAGGCTCCGCCGAGCGGACCTCTTCCATTTCCATCAGAGATCGGACGGAGTTTT
>JBCCKZ010000368.1:0-5961 GCA_039027135.1 Planctomycetota bacterium | reverse complement strand
CAAAGGGAATGGAGTTGACTTGCAAGACGCGAACGCCTTTCGCACCTTTGACGATCTTGTGAGTGCCTCGCAGCTTGATTGTTCCACTACCGGTGGCATAAACCTCGCGCAGTTCTTCCTTGGTGTTGATGATCTGTCCGCCGGTCGGAAAGTCTGGGCCTTGGATAGCATCGTTGGCGACAAGCTGATAGTCCTTGATCTCTGGGTCGCGTAGAAGCTTCAGCAGCGCCGATCCAACCTCCTTCAAGTTATGAGGTGGAATGTTGGTCGCCATTCCCACTGCAATGCCGGTTGCTCCGTTGACGAGTAGATTTGGAATTCGCGATGGAAGAACGACTGGTTCTTCTCGGCTACCGTCGTAGTTGGCTTTGTAGGAAACCGTCCGAGTCGATAAGTCGGTGAGCATCTCACCAGCGACTGGAGTCATGCGACATTCGGTGTATCGCATCGCGGCGGCGTTATCGCCATCGACACTTCCAAAATTGCCGCTGCCATCGACAAGCGGCATTCGCATGCTGAACGATTGCGCCATGCGGACAAGCGCCTCATAGATGCTGCTATCACCATGAGGGTGATAACGACCCATGACGTCTCCAACAACCTTGGCGCATTTGACGTGCTTGCTGGTGGACGACAAACCTTGTTGGTTCATCGTGAAAAGGATTCGTCTCTGGACTGGCTTCAGACCGTCTCGAACATCTGGCAACGCTCGCGACGTGATGACCGACAGAGAGTAGTTGAGATACTTGTCCTGGGCGGCCTGCCGCAGAGGGACCGGAACCATTGAGGATTCAAGGATCTCGCTCAGTGATTGGGCTGATGTCTTCGAGGAGTCTTTTGAGCGGGAACGACGTTTGGCCACGGTCAGTAGAACAGCAAATTTGAGTCAAGCGAAACAGCGATCGCGGAGTCTAGGCGGTTTGGAGACCCTTGGGGAGTCGGTGTTTGGTAGGTGGCCTTTTGATCTGTCGTTCGGGGGCGAAAGTCTGGTATCGATTCGGGGATCTGGGAGGATTCCAAACATCGCCGCGCGTTTCGGCGAGATTCCACCGCAGAAATGTCCGAGGATAAAGCCCAGCCAATGCGAGGAGGAACGGTGCTTTGATCGTCATCGCTCGAAATTTTGGTCAGTTGGGCAACCGACTATTCCTCGCGTCGCATTTGCTAGCAGCTGCACGTCATTATGGAGTGCCGCTGCTGAATCCTTCATTTGCTGACTATGCGCACTACTTTCCGCAGACGGCGGGAGATCTGTGGTGTCGATACGATGAGCATGTTCGAGAGTTGCACGACGACTCACCGGCCACCATTCCGATCAATCCAAAGCCCCTTTCGCTGTGGAAGCGAAAGGCACTTTATAAGGCGGTCTATCTGACTGGGCGAAGCCTATCCCATCTTCGTTTGACCGGCGGCCCACTCCACGTTATCCGCATTGGGCACGCGGGGCATTGCGATCTATTGGATCCCGTCGTGGCCAAAAAGATACGCTCGCGTCGACCTCTGCTTGTTGCGGGATGGCGATTCGACAGCGGGGGTCTTTTGCGAGAACACGCCGACGCCATCCGTAGGTATTTCGAGATTGCTCCGCAGCATCGCATGCGAGTGCGGCAAGTCATTAATCGATGTCGTGAGCGTTTCGATCATGTCGTTGGAATCCACATACGACATGGTGACTATGCGAACTTCCTTGGAGGCCGATACTTCTACCCCACTTCCAGGTATGTCGAAACGATGCGAGCTATCCAAGCGGAGCATCGGGGACGTCGTGTGGGTTTTCTGATCTGCGGCAACGGTCAGATGAATCCCGTCGACTTTGCTGGTCTACCTTTCGAATTTGGCACAGGTCATTTGGTAGAGGATATGTACGCCTTTGCGGCTTGTGATCAATTGGTGGGGCCGCCAAGTACGTTTACAGGTTGGGCATCTTTCTACGGCGATGTGCCGCTGAGGCATTTGCAGCCGACAAGCGAAGCCGAAGGCCAGCGTCTGCCTGAATCGGCTTGGCCGAGCCACGTTGCTGCCACCATGGTTGCTGCTTGACGGCGATGCGTGTTGAGCATTTCAATCGAATGACCCACGGGGGCGCCGCGATAGCGGCATGGCGACTTCACCGTGCTCTCATCGAAGAGGGTGTTGATAGTTGGATGCTCTATGACAGACGTGTAGGCATCGACAACCAAGATCTGGCCGGCGATGACCGTGTCTTACCAGCGTCCTGGAAAGAGGCACCTCCGCTAACTCGGCTGCTTGACTACCTCAGGTATCGAATTGACCGCACTCGGTTTCGTTTCTCAATGAAATCGCGTCACCCAGGTGCGGAGATTTATACCAGTCCGCGAGATCGGCGTTCTCGACGAGACTCCGGATCGCTTCCCGAGATTGTGCATTTGCATTGGATCTCGAGGCTTATCGACTATCCGACGTTCTTTGGTTCACTCGAATCGAATCATCCGATCGTATGGACGTTGCACGATATGAATGCCATCACCGGTGGTTGTCATTTCAGTGATGGATGTCGAAGACATGAGGCTGGATGTGGTCATTGCCCCGTACTGCATCACCCAACTGAACACGACCTTAGCCAACGCAACTATGAAATCAAAAGGGCTTCAATCCAGCGTTTCAATAATTTGCACGTTGTCGCACCGAGTCTCTGGCTAGCGAAGCTCGCTCGCAGCAGCATGATCTTCGACAGTAAAACAGTTCATCACATTCCTTATGGAGTGAACTTGGATGACTTTCGGCCACTCGATCTGCTAAAGGCGCGTCGGCGTCTGAATCTTGATCCGACTAAGCGGTATGTTTGTTTTGGGGCGGCTGACATGCGATCACGACGCAAAGGTGGTGCCTTCCTTTCCGCCAGCTTGAAGAGACTTCCGGGCGATCTTGGGATTGAGGCGATCGTTTTTGGATCCGGTGATCTTGGTATCAGCGACTCTCACATCCCGATTCACAATGTAGGCCAACTTTCCACATCGGATCAGAAGCGAACTGTCTACAGCGCAGCGGACCTTTTCATTTTGCCTTCGCTTGAGGACAACCTGCCATTAACGGGACTCGAATCCCTTGCTTGTGGAACGCCCATCGTTGCGTTTGGTGTGGGTGGCATCCCTGACTACGTGAGACCTGAGGTCTCTGGATGGACGGTTCCGGTGACTGATTCGTCACTCATGGCGGCGAAGATCGTTGAAGGCATACAGAGTACGAATCGACAGATGCTACGTGACTCTGCCCGAAACCTGATCGTACGGGAGTACTCCAGCCAAAGGGAAGCCGTTGCATACCAGAGTATCTACCAGCAAGCAGCAGAGACCCGACTTGGTTCCGTCACCAATTCATTCCATCGACGAGCCGCTTGACCCCGGAACCAACCCATGAACGCCGATCGACGAGAATGGAATGCCAAAGAGCTGGCTAATCGATATCAAGATCGGTTTGGAATTGATGTAGTCGATTTTTTAAACGGCGAGAGAATCGAGCTGGATCGGTGTAGCCGAACCGGTGTTTGGCGTTTCAGTGAGTGTCTTCCCGGCGACGGCAAGTTCTATGAGTCGTTGGAGCGATTGCCGTTCTATTACATGGATGACAAATGGGAGTTCGGGCAAACCTTAGATCTGATCAACGGGTGGGAGTCATTCGATGGATCCTCTAAGCCTTCTATCCTTGAAGTGGGATGTGGATCGGGCGCCTTTTTGAGGATGTGTCGAGCATCAGGTTTCGAGAACCTAGCCGGCTTAGAGCTCAATGAGCAAGCAATCGAAAAATGTCAGGCTGAAGATCTTGATGTGCAGCCTCTGATGACGAATCAACTTGTGGACCGTGGTGTCAAGTTTGATTGCGTTCTTGCATTTCAGGTGTTGGAGCATGTCCCGGAGCCAGATGCATTTCTCGATGAGCTTTGGCAGCTCACCAATCCCGGTGGATTCGTGGTCGTTTCAACACCCAACATGCGGGCGTTTCCGAGAAGATTTCAATGGGATTTGCTAGATCTTCCGCCACACCATATGAGCCGCTTTGACGAGTCGTCTTATCGGACCTTGGCGAGTTGTATCGGTGCAGGTGCACCTGAGATTCGTTTTGAGCCCTTGGCCCGTTATCACCACAACTTCTTCATTGATAGTCTGCTCGACCATATGCCTAGGCGTAGTCTACGCCGACGTCTACTCAAGCACACGATGCGATTGGGCATGAAGCTGAATCCTTGGTCTTCTAAGATTCGCGGACATTCGATGATGGCAGTGTATCGCAAACCTATTTCGTTGGCAGCGATGAGCGTCTACGCGAAAGCGGCGTAAATTTGTTGGACATTGAAAGTCAGGATGTTCGAACCACACGCATGAGCAAGAGATCTCGAAATCATATAACCGTCGTTGTAGACGTCGCGTTTTAGAAAGTCGTTTGAACCAGCCAGTCTGCATGACCGAGAGTGTTGAAGAATGCAAACTCCATTGATGTTGGTCGTTTTCAATCGGCCCGACCATGTCTTGAAGTCTTTCGAACGTGTTCGTCAGACGCGACCACAGCGACTCTTCATTGCAAGTGATGGGCCCCGAGCGGACCGACAAGAAGAGCGTCAAGCGGTGATGGCGTCACGAGCAATCGCTGAACAGGTTGATTGGCCGTGCCGAGTCACAAAGATTTATTCCGACACGAATCTTGGTTGTGCGAAACGAGTGTCCACCGCAATCGACACCGCATTCGATTCCGTCGATCGGCTGTGTATTCTGGAAGACGACTGCGTCGCAGACTCGAGTTTCTTTCGATTCGTCGATTGCCTAATGGATCGGCATGAAGATGATGATTGGGTGACGACGGTTACCGGCAATAATCATCAAGATGGTTTACAAAGAGGGAGCGGTGATTATTACTTCTCGAAGTATTCGCACTGTTGGGGTTGGGCAACGTGGCGAAGAGCGTGGAAGCACTTTGATTTTCCGTTGAAACCTTGGCGAACCTATGTCGAACAGAAGGCATTCTGTGAGATGCTTTCCGAGCGTCTTGAATACAAATATTGGTTGTCGACATGGGAGGCTATTCGCCGCGGCAAACTTAACTCTTGGGCGATTCCTTGGCTCTTTTCACAGTGGTCTGTTGGGGGCCTGACGGCGACGCCGAACGTAAACCTAGTCGAGAACATCGGATTCGATGATCGAGCGACGCACACCTCAGATCAACAATCGGCACTTCGCACTGCAGCCGGAACACTGGAGCAATTTCGTGCTCCCGCGGATGTGGCACGCTGCGTGGAAGCGGATCGATTTGTCGATGCAAAAATGTTTAGCGGAACTTATCGACGGCCCAACCCGATTAAGCAGTTTCGCCAGTGGTACGCCGCTCGCTCGGCTGCGTGAAGATTCGTTTGCGTTGCGCACTTGCGCGAAGTTTGTGTTCTGAGTCGCGTTCTTTTGCGGCGAGTCATGCTTGTGATCGAGGGCAAATTGGCTGGAATAAATCCGCCGAAACGCCGCCCTGAGGTGGTGTATTTCATTGCGACATGTCTTTAACTCGAAGCCCTCATAAACCGTCGCCGCTGGCGTCAATTCGGTGGGGATTTCACACTTCGAGGTCGACAAGTTTGAAAACGTCGTGCTCGCGACTAGTCTCGGAGAGACATCCAAGGACTCGCCGGGCGTGGAAGATTTTGATTCGACGAGCACCTACGAGTCAAAATCCCTTCCATTTAATCTCTTGAGCATAGGCTCAATCAATATGCGTCGCCTTCGCAAACGCCTTCAGCGTCAGCTCCTGACAAAGCTGATCTCAAAGAAAAGTCATCGGCGGTCAACCGCTCGTCCACAATGGACGCTTGCTTCACTTGAGCCACGGCTGATGCTCGCCGGCGATGCCGGTGCCGCGGTTGCTGACGGAGCCACGATCGCGGCTGAAACCGCAACGGCGGGGGCAACCGATCACTCGCCGGCCCATGAGCGTATCCAGAACCGACAGCGGGTTGAACAGGTT
>JBCCKZ010000367.1:0-5961 GCA_039027135.1 Planctomycetota bacterium | reverse complement strand
TTTGTAGGTTGAATAGATCCTTGTCGCGAGGAAGTCGTCCTTTTGCCACCTCGATTGAATGCATGTCGGCAAGGTCGCCGTTTCGGTCCAAGTATCCACTTTCCCAGACCCTTCGACCCAGCGGATCAATCAGCACAGCGTTGAGCCATAGCTGCGGCTGAGCACCAAGAGAACCCGTTGGCAAGTTGTGACCTTCCGACATATTGTCAACCCGGAAGCTGATGATCATCGGTTTGTTGACTTGGGGTTGTCGGCTGAACTGAGGTGGGCTGACATGGGCAGCCGCCTCCATTGTCGCGCTCGCCATGGCGCGTTTCTGATTAGCGCGTTGAAGATTGGCATCAATGATCTTGCGTCCATCGCGGCGATCGTCCGTGGTATCCCATGGCTTGGGGAATCTCCACGATGGATCAACCGCTCGCTCGAACGCCTCGGTACCCCATCCGGCCTCGTGGTCAAAAGTCATCCACTCACGCGGCGTGAACTGTTTGGCCTTGGGGTTGTGCGGGAAGATCCCCGGATGCGCGATGGAGTACCCTGGTCCCCAGAAAGAATGATTGCTTCGAGGTTTGGGTTGCCCATACGGTTTACCACCGAGTTCGGCCACGTATCCAAGCTCATAACCCGATGGCTTTCCAGGCATCGAACCCATGTGGCACTTGTGGCAGGCGATGCCTTTGGCGTGGGCCGGGCCAGCTCGGTATTGGGCGTGAACGACCTCAAGCCAGATTCCCGGGTGCACGGCAACTTGATGACATGAAGTACAAACATCGCCGGTCTTTAATGGAGCGAAGAAGTAGCTCGAACGATGGATATCTTGGCCGGTGCGTTTGGCATCGCCGCTCGCAGCTGCATGAGGATTGAGCTTCAGATTGGCAGCATCTGCGATGGCTGCCCGCAGGCCAACACCATCGCCACTACGACCAACGGGAGCGTGGATATCGCCTGGCTCGATTCGCCGATCACCATTGCTTCTTCCGTAGTGTTCAGAAATCCGGTGGCAGGCGATACACGTCACGCCTTCGCGGACCACTGGAGGTGCATCAAGAATGCTGTCTACCCTTGATAGACCCAGCTGCGTTGCCACGGGTGAATGGCACCGCACACAGAATGAACCAACGGTTCCTTCGGTGAGTTCGGTCATCGCCTGCTCGAACCGCTGGAACATCGGTGAAACGCTGGCGTAGGCGTGCCCGCTAGCCCTCCATTGTTCGTAGTGATCTGGATGACACTTTCGGCACGATTCAGCCGAGGGATAACATGATTCAGTCCACAGATCCTCGTGAACATCTTTGCCAGACTTCGGATCGACCTTGCCGAGTTTTTCTTTTCCGGACTTGGAATTCTGCGACGCGAAGCCATCGGCGGTTCCAATGGCGGACAATGGATCTTCTTGAGCATCAACTCGAAGAATCGAGCATACGAAGAGCATCAAGATTGCTGCAAAGGCAGCAATCAACCGGATAGGCGAGTGGGGACCCATGGTTGGGATATCGGATCTCTAACGATGCTTCGTGCGATAGCTTCAGATTGATCGTTAAAGTTGGCCCGACCGGAAGCACGTTGATGGTTGAGGTTGCGCATGTGCAAAAAATTTTCGCCCGCCTCGGTTTCATGGCGTACGTTTCACATGCGGGGGATTCCTAAATGGTTCGAACATGGTTCGATTCTTCCATGGAGGCATCCGAAATGCCATTTTTGTTTCGTCGTTCAAAGGTCGCCCAAAGCGATCGAGATTCAAAGCCACAGACTGGCTTTCGTTGCGCAATTGATCCCGAGCAAGGTTCAGCGTTTCTGAAAATTGACCGCAAACGCTTCCGAATTGTGGTTCAAGAAAACGGTATCGATGGGCTGACGATCCTAGTGCCAAAACGGATGGCTGGGCGACTAAAACTTGGCCGCAATTGGCTCATCGAATACCGAGGTGAAGTCAGCGAAGTGCACCCTCAATGGGTCTATCAAACGCCTGATGGGGACGCGCAAGTGGCGGTTCAGAGGCTTTGTGAGGTCACACCGGAGATCATGGTCAATGGGAGCTGGTGGACTTGCTTCTTTGGAGGCAGACAAACGATTGATACGCCGCTTGTCGGCTTCGCGTTGGTTGTTGTTGTTCTATTCTGCACTCTTGCACTACCCGGTATCGGTGACGATCTGGGCACGGCTGATCGTATCGAGGATACAACCAAGTGGATTTTCTTTGGTGCAAAGTCAGCATTGGGTCTTTAAGCATCGAGTCGATGCTCTCGATGCCATGCTTCGCGAGACGGGTTGACCCGATGTGGTGTATGTTCCGTCCCTAAAACACTTTCATGCGGAGCATGACCTATCAAGAGTGTTTGTCGTGCGGAGCATTGCATAACAAAAAAGCCACGCTCCACATGAGTTGATCTCATCCGGAGCGTGGCCTGCATTGGCGGTGAATGGCAGCTTCAGCGATTTACGAGGTGGTTTCAGCCAGCTTTGCTTTTTTCTCGGCTATTGTTCGATAGTCGACGACATCCCAGACCAATCCCGTTGCACGCATCAGTCGGATAGCCTGCCAAGTGATGTCGAACTCCCACCAGCGGTGGCCGTGTTTAGCCATTCGTGGATAGGCGTGATGGTTGTTGTGCCAGCCTTCGCCGTAGGCAATGATCGCGACGATCCAATTGTTCCGGCTGTCGTCGGTGGTTTCGTAATTTCGATAACCCCACATGTGTGACGCGCTATTGACGAGCCAGGTGGCGTGTAGGACGAGTACTAATCGGACGAACAAGCCCCAGACCAGCCATGAGATGCCCAAGTCCGTACCGCCAATCGCGTAACCAGCTGCGAATAGGATGACGCCGCTCAATGCGTGAAGAGGCAAAAAGAGATAATCGAGAGCTCGAATATAAGAGTCCTTCAAAAGGTCCGGCACCCACTTCTTGAGATACCCTTTACGATCACCATCGTGCGTATGGAATGCAAGCCAAAACGCGTGAGACCAGAAACCTCCATCGTGAGGCGAATGGGGATCACCTTCCTGGTCGGAAAGCGCATGGTGCTTCCGGTGGTCAGCTACCCAGTCCAGCGGAGAACCTTCACCGGCTAAGGTGCCGATGGTTGCGAACAGGCGTCTGACCCAGCGATGAGTCCGCATTCCGGTGTGGGTCAAAAGGCGGTGATAGCCCAGGCAGATCCCGAGTGATCCAGTGACCCAGTGGAAGAAGAGCATCAGCCCCAACCCGCTCCAGGAAAAATAAGGATAAGCCAGTCCGAGTACGATCACATGAGCGAGAGAAAGCCAGCCGATAGCCCATGGGCTGACATTATTCCAGCGACGTCGTGCACTTGCCGGCTCTGATTTAACCTTGCGTTTGGGCTTGCGTCGCTCTTCCTCAATGAGGGTGTTTTCAAATTCGCTTGGCGCCCCGGTTGGGATCGATTTGAGGTCCTCGTCGATGCTATCGCGAGGTTCGAGAACGGCTGACATTTTGAATCCTTACTGTTGTTCCTTCGGGTGGGTTACGAACCGACTCTTTCAAACGCGATCCTGCGGGATACCCCATCGCTAATCGCTGTTTCGGCTCGAGACCGCGGAATTCTATCGACTCGCTCGAATCTTGCCGTCACCACTTCGCCCCTCTTGTGTAACGGGTATGTAAAAGATGTCTTTACGTAGGTCGGAAACGACCGAACTAGGGCGAAAGGTCGCTGCTTCCGTAGGGACGGGTGGTGATAACACCCTCGGTCGGGCTGCTCGCTGTTGCATAAAGCCTTTTCGGAATCCTGCCTGCTCGGTAGGCCAAACGACCGGCCTGAGCCGCATATTTCATCGCTCGCGCCATTCCAATCGGATCGCGAGCATGAGCAATAGCAGTATTCAAAAGGACTCCATCGGCGCCCAATTCAAACGCCTCGCTGACGTCCGATGCGGTTCCAACGCCCGCATCAATGATCACAGGGTAATCGGGGTCATCACCCTTGAGATACTCAAGAATGATTTTCAGGTTGTTGACATTGAGCAAGCCTTGGCCGGAACCGATCGGCGAGCCGGCGGGCATGACAGAACTCGCGCCGGCCGCTTTAAGCCGCACCGCCGTAACCGGGCAGTCGCTGGTGTAGCACAAGACTTTAAACCCAAGCTCCACCAGCTTCTCGCACGCGTCGAGCGTTTGAGCGGGATCCGGAAGTAGGGTCTTGGTATCACCGAGGACTTCAAGCTTGACCCAATCAGATCCTGGGTTGCCTAGCGTCCTTAGGATCTCTCGACCGAGCTTTGCCGCTCTCACCGCATCCGCCGACGTGTAGCAACCGGCAGTGTTGGGTAGCAATCGAAGGCGATCTAGATCGAGAGCATCAAGGATATTTTTACCCTGACGGTCGTAGAGTTTTTCTCTTCGCACGGCGACGGTCACTACGTCAGCATCCGAAGCTGCGATGGACCCCGCCATTTGATCCATCGTGTCATAACGCCCGGTACCCACGATCAAACGGCTCTTCAGCTCATAGCCGCCCACAACGAACGGCTTGTCGTCAGATAAGTCATCTGCCATGGGTCATCCGCCACCGACGAGGGTGACCACTTCAACCACGTCACCACCGCGAACGATTTGCGTCGGATGCTCTTCGCGTGGCACCACTTCACCATTGACCTCAACGGCTAGATAGTTGGGCGGGACATCAACCGTTTGAAGCATCACCGCCACTGTCATCTCACCGGCGATCTCAACCGGTTCTTCATTGACGGTGATGGTGATCATCAGTGGTTCTCGTCGTCAAACGCGGCATCGAATGCAACGTTGCTCGGTGCGAAGTCTAATCTTTTCGTGAACTCACATGCCTCCCGAGCACCAAAGCACCTTTCCATGCCACTGTCTTCCCACTCAATGGAGAGAGGACCTTGATAGTCAATGTCGTTGAGGGCGCGGATGATCTCTTCAAAATTCACGCCACCGCGACCTGGACTTCGGAAGTCCCAGCCACGCCGGTGATCACCAAAGTTCAGGTGACTAGCAAGAATGCCAGACTGACCATTGAGTTTGACGATGGCGTCCTTAATGTGTACGTGATAGATGCGATCAGGAAATGCACGAATGAATTCAACGGGGTCAACGCCCTGCCAAATCAGGTGGCTCGGATCGAAGTTGAATCCGAACTCGGGGCGTCGATCCAATGCGTCAAGAGTTCGCTGGGCGGTGTGAATGTCGAAGGCAATCTCAGTGGGATGAACCTCGAGAGCGAAACGAACGCCACACTCACCGAAGACATCCATGATTGGATTGAATCGTTCGGCAAGTAGCTCGAACCCGGCATCGATCATCGCCGGGGGGACGGGTGGGAACGAATAAAGTAGGTGCCAAATGCTGCTTCCGGTGAAACCGTTGACGACGCCAACACCGAACTTCTGAGCGGCTCTGGCTGTGTTTTTGAGTTCTTCGATCGCACGATCATTAACCGCTGCGGGATCTCCATCTCCCCACACATATGGAGGCAAGATTGCTTCGTGTCGCTCATCGATGTTGTCTAACACTGCCTGACCGACGAGGTGAGCACTGATCGCGTGACACTGGAGGCCCGCGTCATCGAGAAGCTTACGTTTCTTGTCGCAATAATCATCCTCGGCGAGTGCCTTGTCGACTTCAAAGTGATCCCCCCAGCAGGCCAATTCGATACCGTCGTAACCGAAGTCCGCCGTCATCCGGGCCATTTCATCAATTGGCAAATCCGCCCACTGGCCGGTGAATAGGGTGACGGGACGTGCCATGGAGATCCTCGCGAAAATAGGCTTTTGGTGACAAGAATGAGCCCAATATTGTTGTGCGGTTGTCCCACGGACGCAACCGACCCCGAAAAGTGATGCAAACTCACCGCGACCGCTCGTGTCACCCAACGCACCAATGCCACCGTGCGTGTCACCCAGCGCATCAATGCCACTGTGCGTGTCACTGAACGCAAGATGACGGAGTCAATCTACTGTCGTCGTCGGCGGGAGTCGCG
>JBCCKZ010000366.1:0-5974 GCA_039027135.1 Planctomycetota bacterium | reverse complement strand
GGCGGGACTTCTTGGACAAATCGACGAGGCGATCTTCACGAACGTCTTTGCCATTGGCATGCGTGAGCTGCAAGAGCTCTCAACTCTCGATGATACCTCCGCAGCCGACGAACTCTACAAGCTTTCAACTGGCCTAGACCGAGTCTCGCTCGTTGATGTGCTACGTGGCCTGAAACAAGGTCGCCGCGATCTCGTTGGCGAAGAACAACTTGTCGGTGATGCCAACATCGACAAGATGATAGGTTTGGTCGAAAAACGAAACTCACTGCGCAACGAGATCGAACAGCTGACTCGCACCAGCCGACGTTGGAACGAGTTAGCAACTCAGCGTCGCAGCGGTGCCCAAGAGATTGAACAGCTCACCGATCGGATTGCTCAGTGGGAATTTGAATCCAAGCACGTAGAAGCGGCCACCGGCGTCTGGGACGCTTGGCGTCAACGTGAAAGTATTGCCGAATACATTGCAAAGACTGAATCCGAGATTGATCTGCCCGACGAAGCCCCAGGACAACTGGTTCAAATCGATGCGGCTTTAGAATCGAAGCAGGTTCGGCTCGATGAGATCAAAGACAAGAGACGATTGATTCGCGAAAAAGCACGTCAGCTTCCCGTCTCGCGTGCCATGCTGCGATTACAAAGTCGAATTGAAGCCGCCGGCGAGCAAGCCACATGGATCGAGGCCCTCGAAGAACAGATCGCTCGGCTGGACAGTCAGATAGAGAAAGCCAAGCAGCAACTTATCAACGACGCTGAGCGGCTGGGGCTGGACGAAGAAGACCGTTACGCGATCGCCGAGGGCCGAACCCACGCGATGCCCGACCTATCTCGCGATACGCTGGCAAGCCTTTCTGATCCAGCTAAGGAAGTCAAAGAGCAAACATTCAAACTGAAACAAGCTCGCGACGAAGGTGCCCAGCACAAGGCGACCGCCAACAAGTACGCGGAGTCGCTAACGCCCATCCTCGAACGGACTCGAAGCGAAGACATCCACGACGCCATTCGTAGGCAGAACTGGTTGGTGACGAAGCTGAAGCACCGCCTGCAAATTGGCCGACACTACGAAAAGCTTCAACGTCATTACGCCGAGCTCGAGAAAGAGTCGGTTGAGCTGATCACCAATGAAGCTCTTCCCATCGATCGAATGCTGCTCTTGGGTATTCCCTTTGTCGTTGGTGGCGTTGCGTTTTTCCATGGCTTGCTGACCGTCCTGGGGATTGAATGGTTCGTCGAGGATGCGGACCAGGGATCCGGTGCCCTGATGATGATGTTCGGCGGATGTGCCCTGGCGATCTGCTATCTCGCCTACGAGAGGGGCTTGAGCGGATTCTCGCTTGATCGCGAAGACAACGAACGCCAAATCGATACCCTGAAACGACAGTTACGAGAAACGGAAGCCGAACGTAACGAGCTCGATGACGAGCTGCCCGGTGGCAGCGGAACGATCGAGCAGCGTCTTCGTGACGCCGAGCAGCTCGGCGATGAACTCGAAGCAGCGTTGCCCGGCTATCACCAGCAACAAGCTGCCATCGAAAGCTACAAGCTCGCACGTGAAAGAGCTCAGCAAGCCGCTGATGGACTGCGAGCCGCTAAACGGCGTTGGACCGAAACGCTTGAAGAACTTGGTTTGAGCCCATCGCTTTCGCCCAACTCAATTCGCAAACTCGGCGATGGTTACCAGACACTTCAATCAAGCCGTCGTCGTTTAGATGAACTGATTTCCGAGCGTGAAGAACGTCAGCGAGAGCGAGGTACGATCGCGGCTCGGATCGAGACGCTCTACATGGAATCGCTCGTGCGTAACGACGATTCGGTCACGGAGGTCTTTGAGGACGAAGAAGACCAAGAGGAAGATCACCGCTCTCGATTAGGAAAGAGTGAACGCTCCCCCTCACGATCGACACCATCCCATGCGACACCGGCCCATGCGACACCGGCCAGCCGCTTGACACCACTTGAGCAATTAAACCAACTGCATGATGAGCTCGGCAGGCACCAGCACTGGATCAAACGTCGGCGAGATCTTAAGGATCAGGATTCCCAGCTCAAAAAGTCTCAATCCGCCGTCGCAAGAGCGATGGATCGTTACGAACAACAACGTCGTTCGCTATGGGCGAAATGCGGTGTCGCAACGGCAGAACAATTCTACGAAATGGTCGATACCAAGGCACAGCTGAAGGACCAACGAGAGAAGCATGATGAGCTCGATAAACAGATCCGCTCAATCATCGGAACTCACCTAAAGTACGCCGATGTGGCAATGCACATCGATGGTGCCAATGAGTCTGACCTCGAGAAACGATGGGAGACGCTAACCACTCGCATCACCGAGACCCAGACTCGCATCGATGAACTACGAACGGCGGCGGGACAACTCAGCCAAGAGATGAAGCATCTCGGCCAGGACCAACGACTATCCACCGCTCGACTAGAACTTGGGTGTACACAGCGCCGGATTCAGTCCGTCGTACTAAAGTGGCAAACGCTCGGCGTGACCAGTCTTCTTCTCGAGGAAGTCTGCCAAACCTTTGAACGTGAGCGTCAACCAGAGACTTTGCGAGAGGCTAGCTCCTTCTTAAGCCAATTGACCAACGGAAAATACGTTCGAATTTGGACGCCGTTGGGAACGAATGCACTTCGCATCGAAGATTCTCTTGGCGAGTCCCTTGCCTTGGAAGTTCTTTCTCGAGGAACACGAGAAGCCGTTTTCATCGCCCTTCGGCTTTCTTTGGCCGCGTCGTATGCACGTCGCGGTGTCACCCTGCCGCTTATCTTGGATGATGTCCTCGTCAACTTCGATGGCGATCGTGCGATGCACGCGGCCAAAACACTGCACACATTTGCTCAACTGGGCCATCAGGTGATGATGTTCACCTGCCACCGACATATTGTTGACATCTTCCATGAGATCGGCGTTCAAGTTCGACGGATGCCTCCCCAGGGCGAACCCGGCCGCGCCTATATCTGGGAACCAGAGCACTTGATCGCCGAAGAGCCTGAAGTCGTTGAAGAGGAAGAGACCGAGGTTGAATATGTTCAGGCATACGAGCCAGAACCAGAGGTCGAACCGGAACCAATCGTTGAAGAAGTGGTTGAGGAAATCGTTGAGGAGATAGTCGAGCCGACTCCTGATCCCGAGCCTGAACCGGTTGTGCTCAAAAAGCCAGCTCCCGCTCGTCGTCGTCCCAAACTAAAGAAGGTCGAACCCGTCGTCGAAATCGTCGAACCGGAGCCAGAGCCTTCCAACCTTGATTGGGCTTGGTTCGAACGAGAATCGACGACCGCTCGAGTCGTCAGCGACCTGGAAGCTACCGAAGAACGACTAGCTGCTATGGATAGTGAATACTGGAGCGACGCCCCGGCTCCTCGTCACGACGCTGTCGAAGAGGAAGAAATTGATGGCTGGATTGGTGAGGAAAATGGCGAGATTCCCGACGAAGTTTGGAACGCGGGAACATCCAATAGTTGGTGGAAGTGAACCTCGGGAAAACACGACGTAGCGGTGAAGGCGTCTGCCGGAATCGCTCTGTGAATAGGAAGAGCGTGATCTAGGGCAGAAGCAAAAAAGGGGGATCGTGCCTGCCTCGGTCTCTTTGTTCGCTACGCTCAAATCCGGGTCATGGCTCTCGCTTTCACGCCGAGTCATTTTCAAGCTTGCTCATCGCCACCAGCCCTTTCACTTAGCAGCCCTTCAAGGGTCACCTCTTCGATCGCTCCCGATCGCCTTTCATTGAGTTGGTCAAGCATCTGCCAAGCCTCATGGTTACTCTTGGGATGGGGATGCGCCGACAGAATCTCATTAAGTGAAATGTTCGCTAGTGGTTTTGCTGGTGTGTATTGCTCGCTCACACCGTCGGTACTTTGGACGGATCTTAAAAGCCCCGAATCACAAAGACGTCTCGCGATTGAGTGAACGATGCCACCAGGCAGCCCCAGTCGCTCGCTCAAGCTCGCGTCATCAATGCACTCACCTTTTTGAAACGCGTCACCAGCGGCGACCATTACAGGCACCATCCAATCCGGATTGCCCATCATTCCCGCCATGGATTCATGATCCCACTGATCAGGTCTGCGACCGCGTAACGTCTGAATTGTGTAGGTTAAAATCAACCCGAATAGAATGATCACCCAAGTGATGTAGATCCAAAACATGAAGAGCGGGATCAGACCTAGCGAACCATAAAGGTTTGAATACGGAACCGCCTTGGCGACATAGACCTGGAACCCAAATTTGGCAAACTCCCACAGGATCGCCGAAGCCGCTGCTCCGACTGTTGCGGCGCGAAAGGTCACCTTCGTATTGGGCATGAAAGCGTAAGCGCTAAACAACAGCACGAAACTAGCAGCGATCGAAAGAAGATGGACAAGCACGAGTTCGCTCTTGCTCGATGCACCGATTCGAACAAACCATTCGACCACTTGCGCTGACGAATAAAGCGACAACGCTAACATGGCGGTTCCCAAAGTGATGATGGACCAATGAATCGCCAGACGCAGATGAATCGGCCGACCTTCGGGAGCCTCATACAACTTATTGAAAATCTGTTCCGCTGAATTAGCAAGCGTAACAGCCGCGTAGACCAGCAGAACCAAGCCAACGACTCCAATCGATTTTGCGTTGACGCTGCCCACCTTATCGATCACATCGCTTAATGTCTCTCGAATGCTGGCACGAACCTGTTTGGCGGATTCCTCCTTCGCCTCTCGGACGACTTCCTCTCGAGATTTCTGATCGTCTTCGCTGCCAAGTCCACCCGTTGCTTGAGCGTCCTCAGCCCCGATAGTCTCCGGTGTTTCTTCGATCTGCATCCCATAGTCAGCTGGAATACTTGGGACGCCAAAGAAAGAGAACAATTGATCCTCAACCTGTTGCTCAATGTTCTCTAAGCCACCGACGACCCGAAACAGTAGCAAACCAATCACTACGGCTGGAATCATCGAAAAAATCGTACGATAGGCCAGTTCCGCCGCCATGCCTTCTGCGCGATGTTCGCAGAGCTGCCTCCAAGCAAGTCGGGTGACATTGATCAGATACGAGAAAACGCCCTCATCAAAGCTATAAGAATGGCCCTGGGACGAGGCGATGATTTCTTCGGCTCTCTGGTTTGTCTGATGCATTCAACAAGTCTAGCTCAGTGTTCGCGTAGAAATGAGCGGAAGAGGTTAGATGCACGACACCTTGGTGTACTTGAAGCCCCAAAAGCCTGCCTTTGTCGCTTGAAGACGTCCTCACTCGCATGACCTCTGAAGAATCAATGCTCGACGCATGACGGCCGCTACCTCAAGCGTCCCACGGGATAAGTCTCGCCTACAAGTCATGCCGAATGTCTCGGATATCCGATTTCAACTTCGATAATCACACGAGGTTTATCCATTCAATCGCCACAACCGCCAATCTTTTAGGGACCTTCAAAAGATCCCACCGCACAGGTCGATGATCTGGTTGTTCCAATCTACCTCCCCTCCCCATCTGGATTTGAACACGCGCCTTCCTACCGCAACTGGGATGTTTGGCTTCATCGTCTTTGGCTTTGACATTTGGTTCATTGCCACGACTCATCGACATCGGACGTCGATGATATTCGGCGGTCGCGTGTTTGGATCCGAAGGTTGAATCATCCATGAGCACCGAAGTGGAAGTCCTGTCCGAGGACGCCGAATTGCGACAAGCCGTCACCCGAAGCCGACGAAAGACGAATGGCCGCGACGTCGCCGCCCAAAGCCCCTTGGAAACCTACCTTCGGGAAATTAATGAAACCGCCCTTCTATCGGCGGCTGAGGAAATCGAACTAGCCACGGCCGTTGGTGAAGGCGATGTTGCGGCCCGCGACCGGATGGTCAGAGCTAACCTACGTTTGGTCGTCAATATCGCCCGTGGTTACACGGGCAAGGGCTTGGGCCTGCAGGACCTGATCGAGGAAGGCAACCTTGGCTTGCTACGTGCGGTTGAAGGTTTCGATCCAACCGTAGGTACTCG
>JBCCKZ010000365.1:0-5977 GCA_039027135.1 Planctomycetota bacterium | reverse complement strand
GAACCGGCGTCGGGATAAGACGCCGTGGTGTTCTCAAAAGGATCCGACGTGTTGCCACTCATGATTAGTCCGTGCGTAGGGTGATCGGTCGACAACGGTATGTTAGCAATTTGAATTGTCTTCGCATCTGCTTATTGCTCCTTGGCAACAATCACGACTGATTCGGGCGAAAGATCGCCTCTGACGCCAATGGCCAATTATTCCCTGGCAAATTAAGATAACGATCTCTGGTCGATTTCTCTTCAACACAGGCCGATGTCCGCAACCGCCTCAACCCCATCTCAGTCCCATTTTTCGGTTGTTTCCGCCGCTCCACCTGATGCCATTTTGGGTCTCACGGAAGCTTTTAACGCGGATTCAAATCCTCAGAAGATGAATCTATCTGTTGGCGTCTACAAAGATGCCGATGGCACCACGCCGATCCTTCGCTGTGTCAAAGAGGCCGAGCGCCGGCTCGTGGAGGCCGAGGTGACTAAGGGGTATCTGCCTATCGATGGGGGTGGCGATTACCGCGAACATATTGCTGAGCTCGTCTTTTCGGGAATTGACCGTGACCGCCTGACGATCGCGCATTCGCCGGGTGGAACGGGAGGATTGCGGAATGCAGCTGCCTTTCTGGCCAACTGCTTGAATGGGACGCGGGTCTGGTTGCCTGGCCCCACCTGGGCAAATCACAACGCGATTTTTGGTGCAGAGAATCTACCGATCGAAACCTACGCCTATCTGGGTACGGACAAGCGATCGTTTGTATTTGAGGACATGATCAACGACCTGAAAACCAAAACCAATGTCGGTGATACCGTGGTCTTGCATGCGTGCTGCCATAACCCGACGGGGGTCGATCCAACGCCCGAACAGTGGGCGTTGATCGCGGAGACCGTTGCGTTGAAAGGTTTGCTACCTCTGATCGATTTTGCTTACCAAGGATTTGGTGATGGGATCGAGGAAGACGCGGTAGGCCTTCGAGCTGTTTTGGCAGCATGCGATGAGGCAATCGTTTGTAATTCTTTCAGCAAAAACTTCGGGCTCTACAGTGAACGTGTGGGCGGCGTTTCAATCATGTCGGCGGGTTCCGCAACTCGTGATGTCGTTCAGAGCCAGCTCAAGCGTTTGGTGAGGAGTAACTACAGCAACCCTCCAAGGCATGGTGGTGCGGTCGTTGCTACGATTCTTGACGATTCGGATTTGAGGTCGCAGTGGATGTCTGAATTGACCGAAATGCGAGATCGAATCAAGAGCCTAAGAAGGCAGTTTGTTGATACGATGAAAGACGCCGGCAGCGGACACGACTTCGAATTCTTGCTGGACCAAAAAGGAATGTTTTCTTTCAGCGGGCTCACGCCAATGCAAGTCGATGAACTTCGTACGAAGTACAGCATCTATATTGTTGGAAGTGGACGTATTAACGTCGCAGGAATGACCGAAAACAAGATGGACTACCTTTGTGATTGCATCGCCAAAGTCATGGAGGCTTAATTGCCTGTCCACCGAATGACCAAGCCCAACGCCGCGGTCATTTCCGTTGGCGTTGAAATGTTGCAGTCGCGAGGCGGTGACGCTTTGTTGATCGTGCTCGATGGATCGACCGATTGGAAGCGGATTTCTGAACTTTCGTCCGATGTCGAGAAACCGGTCATTGTGGCCGTCGATAATCCGGATGACTTGGAGGGAGCCGCGGAGGCTGGTCTCCGACCGCTCGCGATCCAAAAAGAGAAGGCGCCAATGATGGAGAAGCTCCAACAGGCGTTATTGGAAGCAGCCGCCGATGAAATTATCCGGGTCAATGGCGAAGTCGTCGCGGTTTACAGCGGCTTTCAACAGGGGCGACTCGATTCGGTCAGCCATTTGCAACTGGACGAGAGAATGCGGCGGCTCACC
Source organism: Planctomycetota bacterium (assembly GCA_039027135.1). GTDB lineage: Bacteria > Planctomycetota > Planctomycetia > Pirellulales > Pirellulaceae > Rubripirellula. Next base: position 4,099 of record JBCCKZ010000365.1, on the reverse strand, counting down.
ACCCGCGATCTTCAAATGATCGAGAGCCGGGTTCCGCTTCCCACGCTCAAGGCCGTCGTCGATGTGGCAGCCCAAATAGGCCGCGAAGGCCGCGAGGGTAAACCTGTTGGAACACTATTTGTCGTCGGGGATACCAGGCGAGTCTTGGAGCATTCGAGCGATCTCGGTGTGGATCCGTATCGCGGTTACAACAAGAGCTTCCGCAACTTGCTCGACGCGCGTGTCCAGGATGACGTCAAAGAGGTCGCCCAGCTCGACGGGGCTTTTGTCGTTGGAGGTGACGGCGTCATCGAACGTAGTCGGCAATTGATTGAGGTCAGCCATGAAAACCTGACGATGACCAAAGGGCTTGGTACACGGCACTGGGCTGCCGCTGCGATCACCAAGAAAACCAAGGCTATTTCAGTGGTCGTCAGCCAGTCGACGGGCACCGTCCGGTTGTATCAAGACGGCAATCTTGTCATGCGTATCGAGCCGATGGATAAGGCGGTCACATGGCAAGAGTTCGCTTACGAGCCACCCAGTAAGGACGAAGAGTAGTCCTCTTCCAGACCTCTTGGTTTAAAGGTGCGTTGACGGCAAAAAAATGGGCACTTCACTGAGTGTTTCTCAAATGAAGTGCCCCTCGTTGTTTGTTGACGAACTGAATCAGTGGCGGAGTGCTACTTCTCAGAGTACTTGAATGTCTTTGAGGAAAGTGTCTTCTCACCGTTGGCAAGCTTGATGCTGATCTTGTCACGCTTGACATGCATGACCACGTGATCGTCATTGCGTTCAAATACACTTCCTTTGGAAGAGCTTTCGGCCGCGGGGATGGTGTAGTCCTCGAGCTCACCATCCGGCTCGGTAAACGTGAAAGTGATCTCTTTGGCATCAACGGCAACCGGCCGCTTGCGTTTGTTGAGAAGATGAACCCTAACAACGTCGCCATCCACGATGAGCTCGGCTTGGAATTTTGATTTTCCAAGGGCTATCAAATCGCCTCCATTTGGGCCATGCGGGTAAGCGAATGTCTCCGATTCTTGGACACCACCACCCACGTTCAACTTGATGGCGATCTTGTCGCGAGTGATGTGATTGACCACGTGGCCGCTCTTCTTTTCGAAGACACCCGCTTCGCCCGAATCGGCTCTGCCAATTTCGTAATCTTCTTTCTCGCCATCAGGTTCAGTAAATGTGAGAATTAACTTTGCCGCGTCAATCGCCACTGGCTTCATGTCTTTATCCAACACTCGAGCAGTCACAGTCGTTCCCGAAGCAACGCTCAGCTCAACGCTGTAGCCACTGGCACCCAACGCTTTGACGACGCCGCCATTGGGGCCGTGGGTGTGATGGGAACCGTGATGATCGGCGAGCGTCGGTAACGCAACAAGTGCCGAAACTGATAGGACAATTGCAAGACATAAAGACCGCATGGAAGGGGCTCCAAATGATGGGCAGCGAATGCCGAGTGGTAGATTTTCAAAGGTGGTGGTGTTGCAATTGTATCACCGCCAGGATCGAACAACACGCTCGATCGACCTTAGAAACGTCGTTCTTCAACGCGTCCTTGATCGAAATGCGTTCGACCAAGGATCACGGCCACGGCTGCGCCAGCGACGAAGCCGCCGACATGCGCCCACCAAGCGACACCTCCCATCCCATCCGCCGACGCCGAAAGGCCGCTGACAGTTTGAAAAACGAACCAGATGCCCAGGAATACAGGCGCCGGCACGATCAGAATTTGAAAAATGATGACCAAGGGTATCACCGCCTGGACCCGTGCATGTGGGTAAAACCAAGCATAGGCCCCCATCACACCCGCGATGGCGCCACTGGCTCCAATCGTCGGGATGACCGAATCCGAATTGGTGAGGTAATGAGCTAATCCCGCAAGAATTCCCGTTCCCAGGTAGACCATTGCGTATCCGATATGCCCCAGCCGGTCCTCAACATTGTCACCAAAGATGTAGAGAAACCACATGTTCCCCAAAAAGTGCATCAGCCCACCGTGCAGAAACATGCAGGTGACCATCGTGAGTGCCGGTGGAACGGCCGAGGTTTCGAGTTTGTGTCTCTCGATGACGCGTCTCGGCCCCACCGGAGTGACAGCGATAGCAGGTCGCTCAATGACGGCTTCAGCGTCTGCCTTCATGAGCTGCACACGGAGGGGGATCATCCCGAACCGTTCGGCAATCTTCCCATCGCTGGCCATTGATTGAAGCACGAAGGAAATCGTGCACAATGCGATGATGGCGTAATTGACGAACGGTGTGATTCGGCTCGGGATGTTATCGCGTAATGGGATCATCGCGAGCCTCGTTCAGCTATCGATCGAATCGAGGAGGATTACTCCTCTTCGGCTTCTTTCTTCTTTTCCGAAACGGAAGGCTGGTCGACGGTTTTGTCATCGTCGTACTTCGCTTCAGGAATCACATCTGCGTTATGCACCGGAATGATGCGCTGTTCAACCGCGTAGGAGTCAAACTCGCTGGTCTCGGGCTCGTCAGGCTCAATCTCTTTAACCTTGCCCTCGGCCTCGACTAGCTCGATGACCTTTCGCTCAACGATCTGATTCCGCAACGCGTCCATTTGGTCGTTGCGTTCAAGTTTGGCTCGAACAGCCCGCACCGAGCTATCTTCTTGCTCGGCGATCAATTCGATCTCGGCATCATATTCCTCTTCGGTGGCGTCGATCTCGGCTTCTTCTGCAATCTGTTCAAGAAGGAAGTGTTCTCGAAGTGCGGCTTCAGTTGTCGCTCTGGCGTTTTGCTGCAACGCGTTACTGACATTGCGGATGGTGTCCATGTCGAAGCCACTACGCTGCAGCTCAATGACACGACGTTGGAGTTCACGCTGGCTCTGACGTCGAACCAATCCTTCAGGCAACTCAAAATCAACATCGGCAAGAAGCTTTTCAACGATTGCCGTGCGAAGAGCCTGGTTGGTATTGTACTTGGCTTGACGCCCAAGCGAATCACTCACGAACTCGCGAAGCTCCGCCTCGGAGTCAAAGTCGCCCAATTCGGCCAGAAGGTCTTCATTGAGCTCGGGGAGCTCGAGTTTAAACACTTCCACCAAAGTGATGTCCGCGGAAACTTCCTTGCCGCGGAGCTCTTCATCATCGAGCTCTTCGCTCATCTTGATTGTGATGGTTCGAGTGTCGCCTTCACTCGCATCGACGACCTTCTCACCAAAGTCTTCGCTCGTGCCGTCGACAAAGCTAAGCGAATCGGAAAGTGTGATTCGCTCCTCGTCCATTTCAACGAGCGTCTTTTCGCCGTCTTTGAAGACGGCCGTGACCAAAAGCTGGTCACCAAGTTCAGCGGGCTCGTCGGTGGCTTCCATGTCGCCGTAGCGACGTAAGACTCGCCGCAATGCCTTGTCAATTTTCTCGTCGTCGATCTTCTCGACTGGCTTCTCTAAAGCGAGCCCCTTCCATGAAGGGGTGTCGAACTCAGGTCGAACTTCGATCTGAAATTGGTAGACCATGTTGCCCTCATCAGGCACTTCAACAGCCTTGTATTCAAAATCAGGTTCGCTGATCGCCGAGAATTCATCCGAATCGGTAATCTGGGAAAGCGAGTCCATCAAAAGCGACTGCTTCACACGATCCTTCACTTGATCTTTGAACTGCTTCTCAATCAATCGACGAGGAGCCCGGCCGGCTCGGAACCCAGGCACCTGGGCATCGGGGGCGAACTCATCAAGTGTTTCGTTTCGGTATCTTTGGACATCACCTGCGTCGATCGTTACGACGACTTCTCGTAGGCATGCCTGAGGCTTTTTGACTTCAATATCCAGCTTAAGCTTCGGCTTTTCGCTGGCTTCTGGATTGGTTGCTGTATCGGTCGACATCCGTTGAGTCCCGACGAAGGGCTAGAGGTGGATTTTTGGCCCCGCAGTGTATCAGCCGGCCGTGAATTCCAACAAGCGGTCAATTCGTGGCTGGTTCAATACTTATTGCGGAGGCCGCCAGGCATCATTGGAATGGCCCTAACAAACGGCATTCCAAGGTGACGGCGGCCTAGGGCTTATTTGGCCCAAATCCTGCTCTACGATGCTAGTTCTTCGTCAGATCCCACGCATCTAGCCAGACCGTCGAGATCGGCTTCATTTC
>JBCCKZ010000364.1:0-5979 GCA_039027135.1 Planctomycetota bacterium | reverse complement strand
CATCCTGAATCGAAAAATCGAAACGGCCCTAGCGCCAAAGCCTGCGATTTTGGGGGGGATCAACCGCTATTACGGTCAGGTCGAAGGTGAGTCGGCCGACTCGATGCTGCAGGAATTTACCGATACGGCGATCGACTTCACCGAGACTGAAGATGGCGGCGCGTCCGAAGGCGACGATGACGACGGCGACAACAGCGCCCCCGTGATCCGCCTGGTCAACTTGATGATCCAAGAAGCGGTGCAGCTTCGGGCCAGCGACATCCACGTCGAGCCTTTTGAGGACCGAGTTCGAATTCGCTACCGCATCGATGGCGTGCTTGTCGAACGTGAGAATGCGCCGCGGCGGATGCTGTCAGCGATCATCGCCCGGATCAAAATCCTGTCGAAAATTGACATTTCGGAGAAGCGAAAGCCGACGGATGGACGGATAAAAATCACCGTTGGTGACAAACAGCTCGATCTGCGAGTCAGCATCATTCCGACCAACCATGGTCAGTCATCGGTGATGCGGCTTCTGGATAAGGACAACATCAAGGTTGGTGTCCGCCAGTTGGGGCTTTCTGAACGCGACTTCCGGAACTTCAACTCATTGATTCGCCGGCCCAACGGGATTGTTTTGGTGACGGGGCCGACGGGATCGGGAAAGACGACAACGCTCTACGCCGCGTTAAACGCGCTAAACCGACCTGACCGCAAAATCATTACTGCCGAAGATCCGGTGGAGTACTACCTGCCGGGGATCAATCAGGTGGAGGTTCGCCATAACATCGGGCTGGATTTCGCACTGATCATTCGAGCCATGTTGAGGCAGGCCCCCAACATCATTCTGGTCGGTGAAATGCGGGATCACGAGACGGCTTCGATGGGAATCCAGGCTTCACTGACTGGACACCTGGTTTTCAGTACACTGCACACGAACGATGCGCCCAGTGCTGTTTCGAGAATGGTGGACATCGGTGTACCTTCTTTCATGGTGGCCAGCTCGGTCATTGCGATCCTCGCCCAGCGTTTGGTGCGAACGATCTGCCCTCGGTGCAAGGTTAAGTACAAGCCGCCAGAAAGCGTTTTGGCGGAAACCGAGTTGCCGCCAGAGTTGATCAAGCAGGCTGAGTTCGCCCGCGGCAAGGGGTGCACCTATTGCGGTCGTAGCGGTTATCGCGGCCGGATTGGGATCTATGAGCTGATGCTCATTAACAGCAAGATGAGAGAAATGATGTTCAAGGGCGCTCCGACGAATGATCTTCGGATCGCCGCGATCAAGAACGGAATGTCCACGCTCTACGCCGACGGGATGCTCAAGGCCGTGCGGGGAATCACAACGTTTGACGAGGTTTATCGCGTCGCAAAGAAGACCGAAGTGGAGAACATCGCATTCAACAACATGATCCAGGACATCGACTCGCTATAGGTTGAAACAGATCGGCTGAGCCGAAGGAGCGGGCAAAGGTCCTCGAGTATCGCGTGCCTGTACGGATTTCAATACTGACGACTCCGAGGCGTTGCGACGCTCCGCCCTCGGCACACAGTCTTTCGGTTCTAGGTCGCCGATATTTCTCTAATGTCGGGCGTGCCAAGGCCTGAGCGGCGAACCACGAGCTCGTTTACCCGCCGATCATTGCAGGGTTCCGAAACGGAACAATCTGATACGTTTTAGGGCGAACCATTTGTCCTTAGCCCTAACGCTTGTGATAATAGGGCTGCCTTGGGGATCGTGTTTCCCACGATCCTCTTCCTTTTCTACTCCTCCATAAGCCCCATGCTGCTGGGATTTGGCGATCCAATTGCCGCTCGCTTTCTGCTTCGGTGCACGCTTTCGAGCAACGCGATAGCGGTCAATTTTTAACCAGATCCCAATCCGCCCCCCATAGGATGTTCCGATGGCCACCGTGCTGATCGACAAACTACTTCAAGCCGCCATCAAGCAAGGGGCGAGCGATATCCATATCGTGGTCGGCCAGCCACCGGTGTTCCGGCTGCACGGGCGGATGCGGAAGCTGGATACGAAAACGCTCGAGGCCGAGGATTCGGTGGCGTTGATGAAATCGATCACGCCTGAGCGATGTCAGCGGGAGCTCCAAGAAGCAGGCAGCACCGATTTTGGATTTGCCTTTGGTGATCAGGCTCGATTCCGTGTTTCCGTGTTCAAGCAGCGCGGATTCATTTCGATGGTTCTGCGGCAAATTCCCAACGACAAGCTCACGCCGGAGCAGCTCGGTCTTCCCGAGTCGGTCGTCAAGATGGTCCACCGCCCGCGGGGTTTATTCCTCGTCACCGGACCAACGGGGTCGGGGAAGTCCACAACGCTGGCTTCGTTGATCAACCTGCTCAACGAAACGATTGATCACCACATCATCACCATCGAAGATCCGATTGAGTTCTATCACGACCACATAGAATCGACGATCAACCAACGCGAAGTCGGTGTCGATGTGCCGAGTTTCTCCGAAGCGATTCGCCGGGCTTTGCGGCAAGATCCGGACGTCATTTTGGTGGGTGAGCTTCGTGACTTGGAGACCATCGAAGCGGCGATCAGTGCTGCGGAAACGGGTCACGTCGTCTTTGGAACCTTGCACACCAATAGTGCTCAGGGAACGGTCAACCGGATCATCGATGCCTTTCCCGGTAACCTTCAGGACCAGATCCGAACTCAGCTCGCCTCGACGCTGATTGGCGTGGTGGCCCAAACGCTATTGCCAAAAGTTGGTGGCGGTCGATGTGCGGCTTACGAGGTGTTGGTCGTCACGCCAGGTATCGCGAACCTGATTCGCGAAAACAAAACCTTCCGAATCAGCTCATCGATGCAAACGGGTGCCAAGTTCGGCATGCAGTTGATGGACGATGCCCTGTACAAGCTGTGGAAAGACGAGCTTGTCAGCGTAGAAGACACTCTGGGTAAGGCTCACCGCCCAGACGATTTGGCAAAACGAATTGTTCAAAGTCGCAAAGGCGAAGGCGACGAACCCATTCCAATTAGCGAGGACAAGTAATGGCCTCCCGTAGAATCGGACAGATCCTTGTTGACCTTGGTTTCCTTTCGGATGACCAATTGCAGATGGTCCTCGAGGAACAGGAGCAGCAGCCCGGTGCCATGTTTGGCCGGATTGCTGAGGACATGCAGTTGATCACGGATGAGCAGCTTATCCAAGGGCTCGCCGAACAGCTCGGCATGCAAACGGTATCGCTCGAGAATATCGAACTTGAAGACGCGGTCCGCGAGAAGGTCACTGAAACGATGGCTCAGTTGTACCGCGTCGTGCCGCTGGCATTCGATGAAGGTGCTAGTCTTCTAACGGTAGCTACCTGCGATCCCCAGAATCTCTCGGTTCAAGATGAACTGCGAACGTTCCTGGGCTACGAGATCAAGATGGTCATCGCGACCGAACGCGATATCAAACAAGTCATCGAGCGGTATTTTGACTCGGAAGCCGAGTCGGTTGAGAAATTGGTTCAGGCTCTCGCCGATGACGAGGAACTCAAGGCGGCAATCAGTGTCCTTGAGGGAGAGAAATTCAACCTGACCGATGCGGAGGCACTGGCCGATTCGGCGCCGGTTCGCAAGCTCCTCAACATGGTTTTGTTGCTCGCGATTAAAGATCATGCTTCGGATATTCACTTCGAACCGTTTGAAGACGAGTTCCGAATTCGGATCAAGGCGGAAGGTGTTCTTTACGAGATGGTCCCGCCGCCGCGACACCTTGCTTTTGCGATCACGACGCGAATTAAGGTTATGGCGGACCTGGATATTGCCGAACGCCGCATGCCCCAGGATGGCCGGATCGAGCTGATGGTTGGTGGTCACCCCGTCGATCTTCGAGTGAGTGTTTTGCCAACGATCTTTGGCGAATCGGTCGTCATGCGGATCTTAGACCGGTCGGTCGTCAATCTGTCGCTCAACAATGTCGGGATGGACGAGAAGACGATCGACAGCTTCCGGTCGGCGATCGATCGGCCGAACGGAATCGTGCTGGTGACCGGTCCCACGGGTAGTGGCAAGACGACGACGCTCTACTCATCGTTGTCAGAGCTCAACGATATTAAGGACAAGTTGATCACCACCGAAGATCCGGTGGAGTATGACATCGATGGCATCATCCAGATTCCCATCGACCATGACGTCGGTGTGACGTTTGCCTCATGCCTTCGAGCGATTTTGAGGCAGGATCCCGACACAATCTTGGTGGGTGAGATTCGTGATTTGGAAACGGCCGAGATTGCGATCCAGGCGGCACTCACGGGACACCTCGTCTTCAGTACTCTGCACACCAACAGTGCAGCGGCTACGGTCACGCGGCTCAAAGACATGGGCATCCAAGCGTTCATGATCTGTGCGACGGTCGAAGCCATTCTGGCACAGCGGTTGGTGCGTCGCATTTGTCTGAAATGTCGTGAGGAAGCGAAAATCACTCAGTCAATGCTCTTTGAGCTTCAGATGGAGAAGGACGAAGTTCGCGGCAAAAAGTTCTACAAAGGGGTTGGCTGCGAAGCTTGCAACAACACCGGGTACAAAGGTCGAATCGCACTGTTTGAATTGATGGTGCTCAATGACAAGATCCGCGACATGGTCCTAAGCAATGCGACCACCGACGACATCCGAGATCAAGCGGTAAGCGATGGGATGATTTGTCTCCGCGATTTTGGAATGAGCCTAGCCGAGGACGGCATCACCACGCTTGAGGAAGTCATACGGGAGACGGTTCAGGACTGAGGCTACGCCTCAGTCGATGAAGATTAGGGAGTAGAGGATTAAGAAGCGGAAGGACAATCAGGCCTTCCCGGCGAGTTCAGGAAAATGAAGAGATCCAGCCTAAGCGAAACGAACGACAAGCGAACCAAACGCGATGAGGCGTTCTCTGGTGAGGGGTTGTTCTTCGATCATGAGAAGCTTGTGGTTTACCAACGGTCGTTAGATTTTGTTTCGAGCAGCCAGCATCTGATGAGGGTCTTGCCAGGTGATTGTCGGGTGAAGGATCAGCTCGAGAGAGCAGCTGATTCCATTCCACTCAATATTGCCAAAGGCAATGGAAGATCGACGCCCAAAGACCTTTGCAAGTTTTTTGATATAGCGAAGGGGTCCGCATTCGCGTGTGCGGCCGCTTTGGACACTTGTGTGTCGAGGGGGTTGTTGCAAAAGGTTGACACGATGGAGGCCAAGCAACAACTACGTCAGATCGTTGGATTGTTGGTGGGGCTTATCCGCAACACCGACCCAGATCGCGTCGTTGACTCCTCGGCGAGCTATCTCGTTCAGGCACAGCGGCCATTGGGTGCTTTGTCCATTTGAACCCCAAGCATTTTCTCCCTTCATCACCTTACACCTTAATCATCCTCATTATCTTCGCGTAGCGACATGCCCACCTATCAATTCGAAGCGATGGACGCGACCGGACAGGAAATCCGGGACGAGATCGAAGCCGTCAACGAGGAGGAAGCCCAAACCACTATTCGCCAGATGGGGTACTTCGTTACGAAGATCTCTGTCAAGAAACAGGCGGCTGCGAAAGCAGGCAAAAGTGGTGGACGCAAAAAGTCCTTCGCCATCGGCGGTGCAAAGACCAAGCACATTTGTGTTTTCACTCGGCAGCTATCCATCCTGCAGGATGCGGGGCTTCCGATTCTTCGTAGCTTGAAGATTCTCGAGCAAAACCAAAAAGCGGGGCGTCTGAAGAACGCTTTGATGGACGTCTGCGATGAGATCGAAGGCGGTGCAACACTGAGCGAAGGCATGGCGAAGTGCCCGAAGGTTTTCTCTCGGTTGTATGTCAACATGGTCAAAGCCGGTGAGGCTGGTGGTGCCTTGGAGACCATTCTCCAACGTTTGGCCGACTTCTTGGAGCGGGCGGAATCGCTTAAGCGAATCGTCAAGGGTGCCCTGATCTATCCGGTGGTCGTTATCTTCGTCGCCAGTGCGATCTTGACGGGCATCATGATTTTCATTGTGCCGACGTTCGAAGAGATGTTTGAAGACTTCGGGCTGACCTT
>JBCCKZ010000363.1:0-5981 GCA_039027135.1 Planctomycetota bacterium | reverse complement strand
TACACATTGCAATCCTAGATCGTCGCAAGTCTGCTTCACAAAGGACTCGTCAGCATCACTCGCATCGCCTCTCAAACCATGGTTGTAGTGAGCGACAACAATTTCGCCCCGGGGAACTTTCTCACAATGGCGTCTCAGGGCAACCAGCGTCCTAAGCAGGCCGATACTGTCGGCGCCTCCACTAACCCCCACGAGGATCGGCACATCAACCCAGCGTTCTAGAGGCCACACGCTCCAGCATGCCGTCATCAAGCTGGCAAGTGGCTCTTCTTGTCGTAATTCAACATCATTCATTGCCCGTATTGGAATCCATGGGTGGCCTGAACTGCAAGAACGCCTGACCTTGGTTAGCGGAATTTGGTGGTTCGCCGGAAGCACTAGTCAAGACCGGTTTCCGAAGATGGTGAGCAGGACCAAGACGAGAAGCGAGGACTTCGGTTCCCAAGCTTTGAGGCCAATGCCCAATTCGGCGCTGGCGGGTTAATATTCGGGTTCCCACCCAACAATGCATTCGACAATCGCCGAGCCAAACCAACTAATGACTTCGCTCGAGCTGGCTCTCTTTTCGACGGTTGTTTCAATTCTCTCGGCTCTCGCTGGCATCGCGGCAGCATTCACCGTCTTTCGAAAGCGAAGACAGAAGCTCGACGCCCAGGCCCGACGTCAGGCGGAAAATCATTTGCAGAATGCTCGAAGAGAAGCTGATGCCCATCGCCAGGAACTCGAGCTTGAGGCTCGGGCGAAGGCCATTGAGCAGCAATCAGAATTCGAGCAAAAGAGCAATGAGTCCCATGCGAAGCTCCTGGCTCGATCGGCGAAGCTTGATAGAAGAGAGGAAGACATTGCCTCTCAAGAATTGACGCAACGCAGAAGTCAAGCCGCGCTCGAGGCAACTCAACAACGCTTAGCTGAGAGAATGCAAATCCTCGCCGATAATCGAATCGAACTCGATCGAGTCATCGAAGCTCAAACCGAGAAACTCACCGCGATGAGCGGCATGGATCGCGACGAAGCTCTCGAGCATTGGATGAATGAGATCGAGTCAGAGCAAGAGAACCTGCGAGGCTCGCTACTTTTAAAGCATCAAAAGGAGTTCAAGCAACGGGCCCAAATGCAGGCTCGAGAAATCCTTCTGACCGTGATCCAACGACAGGCATCTGCGGTCACCGCGGACGCAACAAGCAGCACGGTTAGCGTTCCCGCAGACGATATGAAGGGGCGGATCATCGGACGTGAAGGACGCAATATTCGATCCTTCGAGAATATCACCGGCATCGATGTGATCATCGATGACACCCCCGGTGTTGTGATTGTGAGCGGTTTTGATCCAGTTCGTCGAGAGATCGCTCGCCTGAGCCTGGAACGCTTGATAGCCGACGGTCGCATTCACCCATCAAGCATTGAAAAAACGGTTGAGCAGTGCCGAAACGAAGTCGAAGATTTGATCCTCTCGAAGGGCACTGCGGCTGCTGATGAAGTCGGTGTCGAGGGCCTTGATGAGGCCGTTCTGAGACAGCTGGGATGCCTGCATTTTCGAACATCGTTCAGTCAAAACGTTCTTCGTCATAGCGTTGAGGTTGCGTTCATCGCTGGAATGGTCGCCGAGCTACTCGAAATGGATGTTTCATTGGCCAAGCGATGTGGTTTGCTCCACGACATCGGCAAGGCCGCTGATCATGAACTCGAGGGCGGCCACCCAAAGATTGGAGCTGATCTGCTTGAGCGGCATGGTGAAAAAAGCGATGTCGTGCACGCGGCGCTGGGGCACCATGATGACGTTGTCATCGAGCATCCGTATACCATGGTCACCGCCATCGCTGATTCCTGTAGCGCATCGAGACCGGGAGCGCGGCGAGAGTCACTGAGTCGCTATGTCAAACGCATGCAAGAGCTGGAGCTGATTGCTAAACGTTTTGAGGGCGTTGAAACAGCCTTTGCCGTCAGTGCGGGTCGTGAGCTCCGAGTGCTGGTAGGCTCTCAATCGATCACGGATGAACAAGCCGCGGCGATCTGTCATGATATCGCGCGAACCATGGAAAACGAATTGACGTTTCCTGGTGAGATCAAAGTCACCGTCGTTCGCGAAAGCCGCTTCGTCGAAACAGCGAAGTGACTTTGCTCTCAAATTCAAGCTCACCCCGCAACGCACGGGTTTGAGCCAAAACGAGTGTAGCGGAGATCGCCAGAACATGAACTTTTCAACGAATCTTCGGAAGTCTGGCAACATCCGATACGAAAGCTTCTTGATCCGGAGATGCGGGCATCGTCGTGATGTTCAAGTTCAAGTTTGATTTTTTGGTATGTGGTGTTTGTTCACGAGAAACGACCGTGAAGCCACCACTGAGATCGAGACGCGCTCGAATCCTGACCCGGCACATCAACCCGATAAATCCACCACCATTGGTTTTGGTTGGTTTCAATCCGCCAGTAATCGCGGCGGACCATATCACCGTTCCACCAATTCGTCTCGATTCTTTCCGGCCCCCAACTTCGTAGCACTCGGTGGACCACACCACCCACGCGAAACCGCTTTGGCAATCGATCAGTCGATAGGTATTTGCAAAACCCACCATCCATGGATGCCTGAATGGTGATCGCCGAAGGTAACAAGCTCAGTGGTCGACGCATGGCATCATGTCGGCTTGGCAAACTCCATCGCCGAACGTTTTGAACATCCGACAAAGAGCTTTGTGACTCAAAGGTGGTCGAATCCAAGAAATCACCGCAGTGATCGTCCTTACGTTTTGGTCGTGAGGACGATTGTCTTGTCCGTCTCGCAATCACGCGAGGCCGCCCCGCCAAGGGACGCTGTTCGAACGACTTTTCTGGCAAGGGATCAGGACTGGGCAAAACATCAACGACCCTTGAACGTCCCAGTCGATTGCTGAGCACATCCACCAATCGACCAACAGCCGACCCCGAAGCCTGCTCAAGAAGTCCCCCGTCAACCGGATCGTCAAACAAGCTCACCTGCTGAGAACGTCTTGGACCAGTCAACGTGACACTCAGGTGCATTCGCTGGACCATATCGGCGAGAACCAACGAATCCATGCGACTGACAATCAGACCACTAAGGTGTTCCTCGTCAAGCGTCGGCGCGAAGAGCCCCACTTCAAACGAGACTTCAGGTGCGTCGACGAGGAGCATCTGACAACGAATGCAAAGAATCCCCGCGTCGCCACCGGTCATTTGGCCAATCAATTGCTCCACCATATTGGATAATCGATCGGCAAGTATTTCTGCATCGGCAGTCGGGTATTGAAGCTCATGCATGATGTGATGAGTGGGTGGAGCGTGATAAACGTCTACCGGCTTCGAGCTTGTTCCCAAGATTTCGTCGATACGTTGAATCAGTGTCGTGCCCAATCGCGAAGCCAAGCCTTCCCGCGGCAAATCCAAAAGTTCACCGATTCGATAAATACCCAAGCGGTTGAGCTGGCGAGCGGTTTCGGATTCGATTCGCAGCGAGTTAATCGGCATCACATCGACGATGCCGGGCTGATCAGGTCGAACGGATCGACTGGGAACGATCACTCGAATCGTGCTTGGAGATCGCATGGGTGAGCCGTGGGCCGGATGCGGCGCAGCCGTGGAGGCACCGGGCGGGGCCGCTTCGTGAGGATGAAGACATTCGCCGTCTTTGTTAGTGGTTATTTGTACCTTCCCGGCCCCTTCACTCGCTTCGCTCGCATTCGGGTCACGGCTCATGCGTCCTTGAATCACGGTGTTTCGCCCTCCACCTTGATGTGCCATTGCCCATGCCAAAGCCACGTTGTCAGCAATCGCCAGGTGAGCCTCCAACCCATAACGTCTTAGTACATCTTCGGTGACATCAAGCAGTCCACTTTCTCCACCGTACAAGTGGGTCGTGCCGGTGATCTCAGCGAAGATTGATTCAGGCTGATGACGTGGATGCCCCGCCCAAGCCTTGGCATCCATGGTTTCAACCGCGGCCATCGGCGTGATGGTTTTCTGAAGCCGAGCCGTCAACTTCTGAAGCGCCGTCAGATCAGCCACGCGATCATGCGATTCAACATGAACGGTTTCGTATTGGTTCTCGCACAGGCTAACCGCTTGGGCGATGGGCATTCCCACGCGAACTCGCAGATTCGCCGCCAGGGAACAACAAGCCACCACCACGCGAGCCCGCCCGGCCGCAGCTCCATCACGTGTGCGTGTATCCCAAATCAGTGTGCATTGGTTGGCTTGATTGGTCACAGGTTTTCGTACGGGTTTAACCTCCCCTGTGGGGAGGTCGGACGTTTCAACGGCCGGGTGGGGCGCCGCGTGATGCCCTCCCCCGCCGTTCAAATGTTTGCCCCTCCCAGTGGAAGGGTTAGCTAATGTCTTACCCAACTCGACGTTTTGCTTGACGATCAGCCTTTGGATCGGCCAATTCTTTAGCCAAATGCAAAGATGCCGACGCGTGATTGGGCGTGGTAATTCTTGCGACATGCGAATGCACTGGAGAAACGACTTCTGATTCGATAGTAAACAACCGACCACGATCATCCATGGCCACGTCAACATGACGACCGCCAACCATGCCCCGGCAACGGTCCACCGTCACGCGTGCCTGGTAAAACGATTCTGCTCTGGGACTGGTCGTGGGTACGTGAATGGGCTCCACATGCAAACGGGTTTCGGCAAAAGTGGGTCGCCCACGAACCGCACGCGGCCGCACCAGCATCGCCGTTGTGAGCCCCTCCTCAGCTGCTAATTGCAATCGACGAGCATCTCGATCATCGAGCGATTCGTCCAAGTGTCCCCAAACCACCGAAACTCCACGACAACGAAGCGCTTGATCGATGGCCCAAACCGCATCGGATCGAGTTTGAGGCTGAACCCAAATCAAGTTGTCATGAGGGATGCCCAAGGCAATCGCGGCAGGCGGAAAGAACTGATGAGGCGAAGCCACCACCACCACCGCACGTCGTCGCCAAGTCGGATCCTCAGCGGCGGGCTGGTTCAAACGATGAGCGAGTACGGCCAACGACAACGCAGCCGCCCCCCCAGCATCCGAATCGGCCACCCATTCAGTGACCCCATCGACCCGCAAACCATGCTTAGTCAGTATCCGATCGATCGATCGACATCCCGTCGAAAACCACAGGTGCTTTTGATTGCGTTCGACCGCGGTGATGCACCCCGTTCGTGCGCGAAGTCTTCGCAGAACTTCAACGGGATTGGGTTTTGCGTCCGATGGCTCGACAAGAGAAGTTTTTTCGCTTTCGGTTGAGACGACCTGAGCCGGTACGTCGGGCGCATGCGAGTTGCCTTGCCCCTGACGAATATCCTTCGATTCATGCGTCCTATCGCATGCCCTTTGATCGCCTTCACGACAAACACAATCCTCATCACCCACGCGGTGCGTAAAATCAAAAAGGGCTTGCTGGATCATCGTGCCTTTCATCAGGACCAAGACCGGTCAAACTTGAGCGAACTACTAATGCTGTGAATGTTGGTAAATGCGTAATTACTCTCCCCCTGGGAGAGTCGGCCTCTCAGTGCCGGAAAGGGCGAGTTCCTGGCTCAACCCTCCCCGGTCATTGAAACTTCCGACCCTCCCACAAGCGGGAAGGTTTTGGTTGAGTGGCACACCAGGCATTTGCTAGCAAACCAGTACTGAACTTGCGTACATTATCCAGATCGGACATCGAGGCAAGACACTATGCAAAAAATTCGTTGGGTGTTGTGGCTTTTGGGCATTCTTTTGGTGCTCTCGCTGGTGGTTCAAAACAGCGAGTCCCAGGAGATCGATCTGCTATGGATGTCGCAGACATTGCCGCTATCGGTGATGCTGCTGGTGACGACGGCCATCGGCTTTCTGCTTGGTGCCCTGACGACCGTGGCAATGCTACGCTCGAGCAAAAAGGCCAAGAAACAAGCCGCCGCTGAGGCCAAAACGCCGGAAAAAGCTTGAAAGGCTCGAAGAGCTTTCCACCTAGCCGCGGAGCGGCTGCAGCTCCTTGCTGGGGGGC
>JBCCKZ010000362.1:0-5997 GCA_039027135.1 Planctomycetota bacterium | reverse complement strand
TTTCACGGATGTCATTAAAGCGACATGCCGTTGGCGAGTCCCGCTACCTAAAGTTTTAATTCTCACGCACCAATAGTGTCGTTCTTGCCAAGCCATCCAAGCGACGTTTAGCCAATACAATCAGACCGCATTTTCACTCTTTGATTTGCGATACTCCGTCGGTGTCTTTCCGGTTTCGCGTCGAAACGCGGCGGCCATGTATTCGCCGTACTCGAATCCCGTTCGAGTCGCAACTTCGGCAATTGACAGATCCGTATCACGAAGCAGCTCTTGAATGCGACTCATCCTCGCTCTAAGGATTTCTTGGGATGGAGTAATGCCCAATAGCTTCTTAAAACGATGCTCCAGACTTCGTCGAGAAAGCTCACAATGACCGACGACATCCGTCACACGAATGTTTGCGTTGACATTGCGACGGATATAGCTGAGAGCTTTGGCGATATCTTCGTCCTCAACCGCAAGCGTATCGGTTGATTCCCGTAGTTCTACACCCAAAGGCTGCGTGATTAAGGGCTCCTGTGTGGGAAGCATCTCGCCGTTCATCATTCGTTCCAACAAGCACGCAGCTTCGAATCCGGTCCGCTTCGTATCTGGCTTGATGCTCGAAAGAGTTGGCTCACTCAATTCGCAAATCAACCGATCGTTATCGACACCTAACACAGCGACTTGTTCCGGCACATCAATCTTGGTTTCGCGACAAGCATCCAACACCTGCTGAGCAAGGAAGTCGTAACACCCCATTACTCCGATTGGTTTGGGTAGGTCTTGAAGCCACTTTGAAATGCGACGCTTCTCACGAGCCGGATCAAACCCCACAGCGTATCGGGGCCCAGACAAATGCTCGTGGACGCGGCACCCCATACTTGTTGCAAGCTGATGAAAGTGCTCCGACCGCCTCTTGGACCAAACAAAGCCCTCGACGCCGCAATACCCCAAGTGACGAAACCCTCGTTCAACAAAGTGATCGACCGCTAGCCTCGCGATGGCGCGGTCTTCCGTATCCGCCCAGGGGACACCGCTGATGTGGCGAGCGGCGCTTAGATCAACAACCGGCAGCCCCTTCTCTTTGAGTGCGCGACCAATTTCATCAGTCTCGATTCGGGCAATGACCCCATCTCCGTGCCAACCATTAAGCCAAGCCGGAGGAGGACTGCCGCGTTCCTGCTCAGTCAAATGAACGGACCAATTCCCATTCGCTTTGGTATAGGAAATCACACCCTCGAGCAGACCTCGAGCGTATCCATTGGAGGTTTCAACGAGTAGGGCGACAGAACGGCGTTTCATCAAACAAAGCGAGGCGAGGGGGGCATGTCAAATATCTCTGAAGCAATGCGCAATATCTACTGGAGCGACGAGATTTTGAGCACATCATGTGCGGGAATACCCGTAATCAAACACTTTAAAGTCAAAAACAAGGCCCATGTCAGCTTTTCCAGAAATCGAAAAAATCTCCTACGAAGGACCAAGCTCCAAGAACCCGCTCGCTTTTCGCTGGTACAACCCTGACGAGGTGGTTGCCGGCAAGACAATGAAGGACCACCTTCGGTTTACCGTCGTTTATTGGCACACGTTTCGTGGAACGGGAAGCGATCCATTTGGCGGTGGCACGATGCTCCGTCCTTGGGATGATGGCACCGAGTCGGTCGAGAATGCGTGCAACCGAGCTCGTGTTGCATTTGAGTTCTTTGAGAAGTTGGACGCACCTTTCTACGCCTTTCACGACCGAGACGTTGCACCGGAGGGTAGCACAATCTCACAATCGCACGCTAATCTCGATGCGGTTGCAAAGGTACTGAGTGAAGAACAAGATCGAACGGGCGTGAAGCTTCTTTGGGGCACCGCCAACATGTTCAGCAACCCTCGCTTCATGCACGGCGCCGCAACCACGTGCAACGTTGAGGTCTTTGCCTACGCTGCCGCCCAGGTCAAAAAGGCGATGGAAGTCACCAAGAATCTCGGCGGTGAGAACTATGTTTTTTGGGGCGGACGTGAAGGCTATCAATGTCTTTACAACACCGATATGAAACGTGAGCTCGACCATCTCGCCCAGTTCTTTCACATGGCCGTTGATTACGCCAAGGAAATCGGCTTCACAGGACAGTTTCTGATCGAGCCCAAGCCCAAAGAGCCAACAAAGCACCAATACGATTCGGATGCCGCGGCATGCCTGAATTTTCTTCGCGCCTACGATCTACTCGATTACTTTAAACTCAACATCGAGACCAACCATGCGACGCTTGCTGGCCACGAAATGATGCATGAGCTCGAGTACGCCGGGATGCAGGATGCCCTTGGTTCGATCGATGCCAATACCGGCGACCTCTTGCTTGGCTGGGATACCGACCAGTTTGCGACCAACTATTACCTCACCACCCAGATTATGTTGGTCCTCCTCAAGTATGGACTATCACCGGGAGGCGTGAACTTCGATGCGAAGGTGAGACGCGAAAGTTTCGAGCCCATCGATCTATTCCATGCCCATATCGGCAGCATGGACGCCTTCGCCAAAGGCCTCAGGGTCGCAGCCAAGATGCTTGAAGAGAACGCACTCAATGACTTGGTGAGCACAAGATACAGCAGCTGGGATAGTGACTTGGGTCGCAAAATCGAGTCCGGACAGTCTTCCTTTGCCGAATTGGAATCTCTCATCCTTGAAAAAGGTGAAGCATCCGCCAACACCAGCGGCCGCCAAGAACTGATGGAAAACATCTTCAATCGTTACTTGGACATGTGAGCGTTCTTCCAATCGAAAAACGAACACGGGCGGCGGGCGATATGCTAATCCGTAAATAGTGCCCGAGCTTTCGGGGATTTCAAGGTTCTATGGCTCTCAAGGCCAAGTCACGACTGATGGGAATGACCTTCATGATTCGCTTACTTCTTGCCGTACTTTTGCCGGTTCTGGTTTGCAGTACCGTTTGCCTAGCCGAAGTAGCCCGACCCAACATCATCTTCATTCTCTCTGACGATCTTGGTTACGGAGACTTGGGATGCTATGGCCAAACGGTCATCGAAACACCGCATCTTGATCAGATGGCGGCCGAAGGGATTCGCTTCACGGATTTCTACGCAGGCAACACCGTCTGTGCGCCATCAAGATGTGTTTTGATGACGGGACTGCACATGGGGCATACCCACGTGCGCGGCAATGCGAGTGGGCCGGACATGACTAAACAATCATTGCGTGATGAAGATGTTACCGTTGCCGAAGTGCTCAAAGCGGCGGGTTACACAACGGCTTTGTGCGGCAAATGGGGCCTTGGAGATGATGCCACCGGTGGTCACGCGGGACTTCCCGGAATTCAAGGCTTTGATTTTTTCTACGGATATCTCAACCAGGTTCATGCCCATAACTATTACCCAGATTTTCTCTGGCGAAACTCAACTAAAGAAGAGCTCGGCAACAAGAATCAGCTCGCCGAACGCGCCTACGGTGGCTTCACTGGCGGCTGGGCAACCGAGCGAGTTGCCTACAGTCATGATTTAATCGCCGATGAGGCGTTGGGATTCATCAAGCGAAGTGCTACAGGCGAAAAACCTTTTTTCCTCTATCTATCGTTAACGATTCCGCACGCCAACAACGAAGCAACTCGGGGCATGGGTGACGGCCAAGAAGTGCCTGACTACGGAATCTACGAAGATCGTGATTGGCCAAACCCAGACAAAGGTCAGGCTGCCATGGTCAGCCGCATGGATGCCGATGTCGGCAGGATCCTAGCTTTGTTGAAAGAACTTGAAATCGATGACGAGACATTGGTGATGTTCTCAAGTGATAATGGCCCGCATCAAGAAGGGGGCCAAGACGTTGAGCGTTTCAACCCGAACGGTCCTTTGACCGGCACTAAAAGAGACCTTACCGAAGGTGGCATACGTGTCCCCATGATCGCTCGATGGCCTGGCACGGTTCCCGCTGGAACCACATCGTCACACATCGCTTACTTCGGCGACTTGATAGCTACGGCGGGAGAGCTCGCTGGCGTCGAGTTGCCTGAAAATCTGGACGCGGTGAGCTTCGCTCCAACATTGATGGACAAATCAAAAGAACAAGCAAACCATGATTACCTTTACTGGGAGTTCTACGAACAAGGGGGCAAGCAAGCCGTTCGCGCGGGTGACTGGAAGGCAATACGTCTTCCCTGGATGACCGGAAAAACTCAGCTCTATAACCTGAGCAACGACGTTGGTGAGTCGAAAGACCTGGCCACTGAATATCCCAACAAGGTCAAAGAGCTCGAAGCCATGATGGCCGACGCCCACTCTCCGCATCCATCTTGGCAACCACGCGGGAGAGCACCGACAAATGCTCCAAGACGCATTCCCGCTCCGTAATCGCAACGCCACCAAGGATCATTGAAGTTCAATTTGCATCGAATCAGCATTCTAGCGTGGCTTTACCATGGTCCACTGGCCATCCTGTTGGCGACGGCCCTCATGCCGTATGCAGATTCGGCTGAGCCCCGTATGAACGTCGTTTTGATCATCACTGATGATCAATATCAATACGGCAAATCGACATTGTGGGAAACATCGGCTAACGTCCTTCTCCTGATCCGATGCGATGATACTTTCTGGTGAAGCTGATGTTGAGCTCGTCGATATTGATTTCCCCATCGGTCCTGGCGTGTATTGAAATGAAGGTGGCGAGACAAGGCTCGATCTCGCACCAAGCGATTCGGTCACGGCCACGTGCGATCGATAATCACTTTTGCCGGGAGTGAATTGGCGACTGAGGCTCGAGAACACTCGGGTGCAAAGGTGGTTTTTCTTTCTAAGACGGATCGGTGGTTGGCAACCACCGGCGGCAGTGACCCTGGGAGACTCCAAAAATGTCATCGTCTCACTCTTCACACACAACCTCCCTGGAGAAGTCCGCCTTACCAACGATCCATCTGAACCGCTCAACACAGGGAACTTAGCGCTGAAAAGAGAACATAACGAGCCTGCAGGGATTTCAATGTATGCGATGTATTTCTCGGGCGATGAAACCGATGCAACCATCTTTGGCCGAACTCATATTTGCGAATGGATGCAACGCGGAGGCAAAGTCAGCGTAAAAAGCCTGGGAAAGTCCAATCAGCTTCCCCTCGGCTCTACAACGATGGAAGTCTCGGGCAGCTCGGAATTGATCACGACCGATGCTTTCTTCGGCCGGCCTCTGACATGGCAACCCAAGAACAAAATCGGCGAAGCCAACGTGGTGGATCAAGCTCAACGAACAGCCTACAACATCACGATCAATAACATTCGTTTCCGTGCCGAATATGCGGCGTGAGTCCGAGTGCGCGGCTTTGAAGAAGTTGGCTTACTTCAGACCAAGAGTGACGGCGGCATAATCAAAGTCGATCAGAGCCCTCGCAAGGCTAGTCATTTCCTAATCGTGACACGATCTTTAGGCAGAGCGGCGAACGGGCGCGATCGGCCATTGATTTCAGCTATGATGAGTTTCTTAAAGTGACTGTGAACACAGTGGTCTTATCCATCTCGCAACCGACTGATTGCAATGATACCGACTCGATTCGCCTTGGCTCTCCTCGCATTTGCCCTTGGAACGATCGCTTGCCTGATCAATTGCCATGCTCAACAATCTCCCTACGACGAGGCTCCTGAGGCCAAGCCACCCTACTATCGAGTCCGCTATGAAGCTTCCACCAGCGAGGACGGACTCCAATTCCCGGTTCAATACACCGCTTGGCTCCCCGAAGGTGTTGAGACCCTTCGCGGTGTGATTGTCCACCAGCACGGGTGCGGTCCGGGGTCATGTCAATCGGGACTGACGGGTGCGTACGATTTGCACTGGCAAGCTCTCGCACGGAAACACTCGTGCGTGCTGCTAGCGGCCAGCTATGAACAACCGGACAAAGCCAATTGCCGGCTTTGGTGCGATCCTCGAAACGGTTCCGACAAGGCTTTTCAAAAAGGACTGGTGGATCTAGCAAATCAGTCCAAACACCCTGAGCTGGCAAATGTACCTTGGGCGCTGTGGGGCCACAGCGGCGG
>JBCCKZ010000361.1:0-6018 GCA_039027135.1 Planctomycetota bacterium | reverse complement strand
TGAGAGCGTGCTCGATGCGGTGCCATTAGTCCAGGCAACCTTCACCGATGAAACGCCCAACAAAGCTCCCGCGGGAGGATTTGTTGTCTTCTACAAGACTGTGCCAGAGACCGTTCCCACCGGAAATGTTCTCTTCCTCGATCCACAGGATTCACACTCGCTCTTCAGTTTGGGACCGCCAATCGAAACGGCAATTGTCGCTAAACAGGACGAGGAATCTCCACTGCTCAATCACGTCAGCCTCAAAAACGTGATGCTCTCGGGCGTTCGACCGATCGAGTGGAATCTCAACGGGCAAAGCCTGGCGAGCGAAAGTTTAATCGAGATTGACGGCGAGGCCTCTGTGGCCATCTCCCAGACTCTGCCCACCGGCCAGATAGTCGTCCTGGCAACCCAACTGGCTAATAGCGACCTTCCGCTTCGGCTCGCTTTCCCCGTGTTCATGAGCAATGTCGTCAACAAGTTTTCATCAGCCGACCCAACCGAGTCTGAGTTCATCGCCACCAGTGAAGAACCAAGCAATGATCCTAAAACAATCGCAAATGAAGAGATTGCTCCAACAAACAACTCACTAGCAAACACAACTCGATTGGAAGAATCCTTGGATCAGCCCAAAGCCACATCGCTGCTCAGTGAAGAAGAGACGGACCTCCGTCCGAGACAAAGAGACTTAGCGATGCAAGCAATGCCCGAGGTGGCCCTGGCAAGTCCACCAGTCTGGCGGCCACTGATTTGGATTGGATTCGCCCTCATTCTTGGTGAGTGGCTTCTCTTCCAAAGGCGCATCGTCGCATGATGGGTTGGGCTGTTAGCGATTGGGATGTGCGATGGATACATCCTTGGGCACTCGCATGGCTCGCCTTGGCGATTCCAATCTTTGTCGTGTGGCATTTGCGGTCCCTGGCGGATTTGCCTCTCTGGCAAAGACGACTTTCTTTATTCCTACGCAGTCTTGTTGGACTCCTTTTGATCGCCGCTTTGTCTGGTTTGACTTGGATGTCAAAGCAGACAGCGCAAAGCTGGATCGTACTGGTCGATCAAAGCGATAGCATCGACGACTCGGGCCGACAATTCATTGATCAATGGTGTGACGATGCGGTTGCAGCGATCGATCAGTCCGATAAGGACATTGAATTATCATTTTTGCCGTTCTCAAGTCATCCTGGTGAACTTCAAAACGCTTGGCCAGCAGAAGAATCGGCTGCCGTTTCCGGCGATGCCCCTGCTGAAGGCCTCGTTGATGAGCAAGAGAACGCTCAAGACCCCAAGGATACCGAAAGCGAAGCGGCCAACGCGGTTGCCCCTGGCACCGACTTGGCAGAAGCGATTGCAAAGGCGACCGCTGGGCTTCCACCCAATCGTGTACCGCGATTGATCCTGTTGAGCGATGGCCTCGATACCAGGGAGAGCTTCAAGGATCTCCGAGCAGACCAAACCACAACTGACATGGATTACTCGCTCCCACCGATTGACACGATTCCCATACCCGATCGTAGCGAGCCAGAAATTCAGGTTGCCGCTGTTCGCGGGCCGACCATCGTTCGCCAAGGACAGCCTTTTTATGTGGAGGTGGAAGTCCAAAGCACTGGTGAAGCAACCGCAATCCTCGACTTCTTTCGAGGCGATATTCGCATCGGTGAGACCAAACAGAAACCCGTCAAAATCGTCGCCGGCAAGAACTCGTTTCGAATCCGTCAAACGATCACCTCGGAACGCCAAGTCGAGTTCAGCGCCCGTATCAGCCCCGAAGTAGACCAGGCAGACACGTGGATTGACAACAACTCCGCTTCAACAGTCATTGCAGCAAGCGGTAAACCTCGAGTTCTTATGATCGAAGCCGATGTCAAACAGGCTGACGAGTTTCGATTCGCGATGCAACAACAAAAGATCGATATCGAAGTACGCCCCCCCGACGGCGTGCCAACATCGCTTTCAGAGTTGCAGGCCTTTGAGTGTGTGATCTTCTCCAACGTACCGGCAACTGAATTGTCCATGCGTCAAATGGACTTGATTCGTACCTATGTTCAAGACCTGGGCGGAGGATTCATCATGCTCGGCGGCGATCAGTCCTTTGGACTTGGCGGCTACTACCGAACAGCACTCGAAGAGATTCTTCCGGTTCGGAGTAACTTTGAGAAAGAACGCGAGAAACCCTCGTTGGCAATGGTACTCGTCATCGACAAAAGCGGCTCGATGGGAGGATCAAAGATTCAGTTAGCTCAAGAAGCCGCCATCGCATCGGTCGAGTTGCTCGGCTCACGTGACAGCATTGGCGTGATTGCATTTGATGGGGACGCCTATTGGGTCAGCGATTTGCAATCCGCTTCGAATCAGAACGGCATCATTGACGACATTTCAAGCATTCAGGCGGGCGGAGGAACGAACCTCTATCCCGGAATGTCAAAGGCCTTTGAAGCACTTCAAACGGCCAACGCGAAATTCAAACACGCGATCTTAATGACTGACGGTCAAACCCAACCGGGTGACTTTGAAGGCTTAGCCGCCGAAATGTCAGCAGCTAAGATGACCGTCTCCACCGTTGCGCTGGGTGCGGGTGCGAGTGAAGCATTGCTCGAGGACATCGCGAGCATTGGCGGAGGCCGTTATTACTTCTGCGATGACGCGTCCTCGGTACCGCAAGTCTTCGCCAAGGAAACGATCGAGGCAAGTCAATCGGCCATCAATGAACTTCCGTTTCTTCCGCAGCTAGTCCGTCCCACAACGGTTCTCTCTGGCATCGATTGGGAACTGTCGCCTCTACTGTTGGGCTATGTCGTCACGCGTCCTAAGCCGACGAGCGAATTCATCCTTGCGACCGAAAGTGGTGACCCACTGCTGGTTTGGTGGCGCTACGGACTCGGAATGACGGTTGCGTTTACCAGTGATGTAAAAGAAAGATGGAGTCCGGAGTGGTTGGCCTGGCCCGAGTTCGGAAGCTTTTGGGCCCAGTTGATTCGTCATGCCATGCGCAAAGAAGATCGTCGCGGCTTGGTTTGGAATACACGCACGGGTGCAAACGGCGTGCACATTGAAGTCGACGCGGTGGACTCGCAGAGCCGATTCGTCACAGGCAGACCACCAGAGTTATCATGGATTGATGGCAGCAGCAACCAAGTGTCTTACACATTGAACGAAGTATCACCCGGGCGATACGAAACAAAACTACCCATCCCAGATCGCGGCTCGTATCAGATGTCTCTCGTGCAACAACGTCCGGATGTCACGCTTAGGCAGAGCCGCGGGTTAGTCGTGGGTTATCCCGACGAGTACCGAATCGCACCAACAGATCGCAAGTTTCTGAGCAATCTGGCAGAGTCAACCGGTGGTCGTTGCGATCCATCACCCGAAGAGCTCGTTGTGGATGATGAACGAACCGCTCGTGACCCGATCGCCCTATGGCCTTACCTGCTGTTGTCGGCGCTTGGAGTTTTCATTGCAGATGTAGCTATCCGCAGACGTAGCTGGGCATGGACCTAGCGAGAGCAGAGATGAATCGAAGAGAGAGAGAGCACGCGACTCCTCAGGCATAGAGTTCGTGCTGCAGTCAAAGCATTGATAGAACTTACCCTCCCAGGAGGCATTAGTATCCAAACAAATCAAGCGGGCTTCCCTCGCGTCTTAGGCCCGAAGAGGAGAGGGGAGCAAGAATGCATACGAATTCGGAAAGAACAACTTGGAGCCGGCAAAACAAACCTGACGATTGCACAAATCTCGACGAGAAAGAACTGTGGCCTCGCATTTTCATGCGATTTCTGAGCCCCATTGCGATACAATTTTCCCAAGCGATCGAATTTCCCTCTGAAATCCCGGAGACCAAAACCGTGACACTCGATCAAACCTTGGCCGGCGTTGCTCGACGAATCAAGCGAAATCGGATTTTGGATACCAACCCCCGCGTCTTGACGATCGCGGCTTGCGTCGTGCTGGTACTCGCGGTTGTTCACCAAGCGATTGTCCCGGTTGCGGTCTGGGTCTACGTCCTAGCAGCTTGTAGTGCTCTGCTATTCGGCTATCTCCCAGCACTCCTACAAAAAACCACCCCACACGACGCGGCCAAACAGATCGACAACAAACTTCGTTTGAAAGATCGTGTCGTTACGGCGTTGCAGTTCCAATCTGATGATGATGAGATGCGTCAGCGTCAAGTCGCCGAGACGATGGGACACATCTCTACTCTTGACCCGGCGGACTGCGTTCCACGAAATGAGTCACCCGTTCGCTGGCTGGGGCTCGGCGCCGTCCTGACACTTTTAATGTCCGTCGTCATTTTCGGCGGTCGCGATGCCACCGCTTCAACCGAGGCTCTACCGGTTGCCCTCGCCGCCGATCAATCCGATTTGCTGCGTGAGACGCTTGTGAAGGACCTTGAAGATCTTCGAGAGGAACAAACGGAAGCACCCGAGCTCGAAGAATTATCAGAGCGAATGGAGGAGCTCGTAGAACAATTGGAAGAAGACTCCATTGACGAAATGGACATGATGGCAACGCTCTCCGAGATGGAAACCGCTCTCACGGAAGCACGCAACGCACTCAATATGGCTGAGACCGACGCTGAGCTACAACAGATCGCCGAAGCTATGATGAATGCTGAAAGCCTCCAGGGTGCGGCTTCGGCAATGAAGGAACAGGAGTACGAGAAGGCTTCTAAAGATCTCATGAAAGCTGATCCGTCTAAAATCGGCGATAAGTCGCGTCGTGCGGTATCAGGAGGACTCAAAAAGTGGGCCTCGAATATGGAACCGGGCAAGTTCGGAAGCTTGCTAACGTCGGTGACCCAGTTGAGCGAAGGTTTGGACAAAAAGGACTCTTCGCAGTGCAAGTCTGGTTTGTGCGAACTCGCCAAAGCCTGTGATAAGCAGAGCAACTGCAAGAAGATTGGTAAATGCCTTTCGAAACAGCTCGCTCGTCTTTCCCAATGTAAATCTCAATGCCGCGGTCAATGCAAAAAGCCGAGAAGCAGTAGTAGTAAAGTGTCTGCTTCGAACGAGGATTCACTCAGCGTCGGATCCGGCACGATTGGCGAACTGATGACCGGTGCCCCCAAACGAACCGATGTGAAGACAGAACAATGGGATCTCGAAGGCGAAGCGTCAGAAGATGGACCCTCAGAGTCCGAAACGCTGCAATCGGCCGAGGGTCAGCAATCGGCCAGTCGAGCTTATCAGCAAAGGTATCGGGACTTTCGTCGGCAGGCCGAAGCCGTGATGGAAAACGAGCAGCTGCCTCTGGGCCACCAAGAAACCGTCAGGCAGTACTTCGAGGCGATCCGCCCGGTCGGAGCCGAGGGGGAGGCAATCGAAAACTCAGCCCAATAGCCTAGCTTCAATCAAGATTGATAGAGTTTTGCCGAACAAGAACGCTGGGGCGACTTTTGCATTGTGCCCACGCCTGGTTTTCCTGTACGGCCACTGGGGGGCAATTCTTGAGATAGTGAATTTCGCCGCCTCGAGCCGGTGAAGAGAACGAATCAGTTTCGAGTGAGCATTCAACATGAAAACAGCGACGAAGTACTCATTCCTATTTTTCATTGCCTGCATCTCTGTTTACCAAGCTTCGGCGGCATCGCTAGATCTTCCGCAGCTAGTCGACATCGATGGAAAATCTATTTCGAAGGTTGATTCGCGGATCACGGTCTATTGTTTCCTGGCGACCGAATGTCCCCTCGCCAAGTTGTATGGACCGCGGCTCGAATCGATTGCAGATACTGTTGGTCGCGAGAACGTGCAGATCATCGGAGTATCCAGCTCTCCCCAAGACAATCGAGACGATGTCCGAAAGTACATAGACGACCATTCGATTTCGTTCCCCATCGTGTTCGATGCGGACCAGACCCTCAAAGAAAGGTTTGAAGCCCATCGGACTCCCGAGGTGGTGGTCATGGACTCGAGTGGTCAAATCCGTTACCGCGGAAGAATTGATGACCAGTACCAACCAGGCGTCGCGCGCAGTAAACCAACCCAACATGATCTTCGTGATGCACTTGCAAGTTTGATCCAAGGCGAACCCGTTCTTGTCACG
>JBCCKZ010000360.1:0-6028 GCA_039027135.1 Planctomycetota bacterium | reverse complement strand
TGTCATTGTCGGTTTTCAAACACTCCTGAGCCGAACGGGGGAGCCAAAGCGACGCCGCGAGTGAATGACCGGCCGGAGCAGTCGCACACTCCTCCTTCGGCGCTCATCGTCATTGTCGGTCCTCGAACACACATGAGCCGAACGGGGGAGCCTAAGCGACGCCTCGGGTGCGGTTAACCCTCCTAAACCTAGCCATGTCTGAGATATCCAGGTGCCTTCGCAGTTGGGGCCCTCGGGCCAACACCCGACCGCCACCCGGTTACACTAGCGACCCTCATCCAGAGCAATTTCTCACTGACTTTTCCAACTTCGGCAAATCGCATGCAAGATCTCGCCCCGATCATTCTTCTCGTCGTGGGTATCGTTTCGGTTCTCGGGATGATCATCGGGCTCAAGCTCAACGCTTTCTTGGCTTTAATCTTGTCGGCTTTGATTGTCAGCCTTGGTGTTGGATGGGTTGATGGCGGCTCCGCCGGCAGTCGGATGAACGCCGTCAAGGATGCCTTTGGAGTTTCTGCCGGCGGGATCGGCATTGTCATTGCAATGGCAGCCATCATCGGCAAGTGCATGCTCGATAGCGGTGCTGCCGATCGCATCGTTCGAACGGCTGTGAGCGTGACGGGTGAGAAGAAAGCCTCTCTCGGGCTGACCGTGAGCGGTTTCGTATTGGCAATCCCCGTGTTCTTTGACACGGTCTTTTACTTGCTTGTTCCGCTGGCCCGCAGCCTCTACCAGCGCACCAAAAAGAACTACCTTCGCTACTTGATGGCAATTGCTACCGGCGGCGCGATCACGCACACCCTTGTCCCTCCAACACCGGGTCCTCTTTTGGTGGCTGCGATTTTGGGCGTCGATCTAGGCATGATGATGCTGGTTGGAGCACTCGTAGCCATTCCCGCCGCGGTGATTGGTCTACTGTTTTCGGTCACTATCGATAAGAAGATGCCTATCGAGATGCGGCCCATCGAGGGAACCGCTGAAAAACACGAACCACTTCCCGAAGAGAAACTGCCTTCATTCTTCGTAAGCCTTCTTCCCGTTGTCATTCCTGTGATCCTGATTGGCATTGGAACGCTAGCGGGAACGCTAGCTGACCGAGAAGACCGTGCACAACTCGTTGCAGCTGACCTCATCGATGCGTCGGGGCTTGCCGAGCGGATTGAGGCCTCTGAGGAACAGTCACCTCTGGGACGAATCCGTGCCGTCAAGGGCATGAATGACGAGCGTTATGAAACTTTGTTGAGTTCTTTGCGTGACGAAGAGAAGACTGAAGAGGCGGTAGGAATCCTCAACGACGTCCTGCTGGCACCGGACTTTTACGACCGCAAAGCTTTCCTCGGTATTGACATCGGTGATGTCGCTCAATCGGGCCTCGGTGCGAACCAACTGCGAATGAAGCCCGTTGATCGACGACGTATGAACCGAGCTCTCTTGGAAGACGCGGAACCGGAAATGATCGAACCTCATGAATGGGATAGCACTCGGCGTTGGGTCTCCAACCGTTTATCGCTCTACAGCAACCCCAACTTCGCTCTAACCGTTGCCGCCATCTGCGCGATGCTCACACTTAAGATCACGCGGTCGCTATCTTGGAAGTCTCTTGGTGAAGACGTCGAACAATCACTGCTCAGCGGGGGCATCATCATCTTGATCACCGCCGCAGGCGGTGCCTTCGGAGCGATGCTGGGTCAAACCAATATCAGCGACTCGATTCAAACCTTCTTCGAGGGTAGTGAAGCATCGGGAATGAAGATCCTGCTGCTTGGATGGACCATCGCCGCCGTCCTGAAGGTGGCCCAAGGGAGCAGCACCGTCGCCATGATTGTGGGTGCAGGCATGATGTCGGCAATCATTGGGACTTCAACCCTGAACTTCAATATGGTTTATGTCGCCACCGCGGTAGGAAGTGGTTCGCTGATGGGCAGTTGGATGAACGACAGTGGCTTTTGGGTATTTACCAAGATGGGTGGCCTCAAGGAGGCCGAAAGCCTGAAGAGTTGGACGCCGCTGCTCGGCGTGCTTTCGGTAACCGGTCTTGTAACATCGCTTATCCTAAGTGCTGTCTTACCACTGGCAGGATGATTCAGTGAAAGAATAGGGCAGACCAATTAACTGATGGGACTCAGACTTTGAGCCAGCACGAAGAGATTTCGGAAGAGTCGATTTCAACGGAAGTCACTCGATCAGTGGTCGCCGCGGGGTGTTTCGCAGCGATCATTTCCGCGGTCGTCACCGGCGTTCTGCTATTCGTCAATGGATCGCTTGTACTAGCCGCTTGGCTTTCTTTCAGACCCGTCGGTGATGAGTGGTATAGCAAACGCGAGTTCGGACAGTTCTTGATCTACAGTGTTCCACTAGGTCTCGTTGTCATTCAATGGATGATGATCGACTACGTTCGAATGCGATTGAGATTTAAGTCTTCGCAGTAGGTCATGGGCGACGATGGAGATTGGCCCAACTTTTAGGCGCTTAGATTTACCTTGGTCCTCGCAGCACGAAACCCGAACTGTAGGTGCCAAGTTTGTATGTATTTAGCTCACCCTCCCTCTGGGCATTGGTATCTACACAAGTCAAACAAGGTGAAAACGCAGCTTTTATGTGAGCCGTAGGCCGGATGCGGCGTAGCCGCGAAGGCATCGGGCCAATGCAAAAGCAAAGCATCCGTGTCTTGCAGGACAAACACCTCACAAAGCTATCTTGTACCCCGCACCTTCGTTCGCTGCGCTCAAATCCGGTTCTCGGATCACTCGCTAGGAAGACTTGTGAAGATACCAATGCCCAGAGGAAGAGTAATGAAAGTGCCCTAACAACTCACTCGTCATTAAGCGAACCATCCATGGGTGGAAGATGATGGCCCATCTTCTCACGCTTGGTTTCTAGATACCGTTGGTTGTGTTGATTGACTGGCGGCACGATCGGGACTTGATCAGCCACAATCACATCGAAGCCACGAAGGTTAAACGCTTCAGTCTTCTTTGGATTATTGGTAAGCAACCGAATCTCATTCAAACCAAGATCCTTCAGGATCTGGAGCCCCACGCCATAATCTCGCATATCCGCCTTAAAGCCTAATGCGTGATTGGCCTCAACTGTATCGAGCCCTTGATCTTGTAACGCGTAAGCACGAATCTTTGCCGCTAAACCAATTCCGCGACCTTCCTGGGGAAGGTAGATCAAGGCACCCCGTCCATCGCGACTGATGGTTTCGAGAGCCATGTGAAGCTGATCCCCACAATCGCACCGGAGAGACGAAATCAAGTCACCGGTGAAGCAACTACTGTGCATGCGGACCAGGGGAGGCGGTCCCGGAGCACTCAGGTCACCAAAGACTAACGCGACGGGTTCTTGAGCTTCGAACTGAACCTCGTAGACGATGATCGTAAAGTCACCGTAAGTGGTTGGCAGATCCGATTGGGCGGCACGTGAGACCAGCTTTTCGCTGACGCGTCGATGGGCAATCAGTTGCTCGATACTGATAATCTTAAGGTCATGTTTCTTTGCGAGCTCGAACAGGCTACCACGATCCGCCCGGTCGCCAGTCTCATCCAAAATCTCACAGAGTGCCGCCGCTGGTGCCAAGCCGGCCATGCGAGCCAGATCCATTGCCGCTTCGGTGTGCCCTGCTCGACGAAGAACACCACCCTTCTTGGCAAGCAACGGATAGACATGGCCAGGACGAACAAAATCTTCAACCGCTGCCGATGGATCAGCCAGCCTCCGAATGGTCTCCGCACGTTCGGCGGCCGTGATCCCAGTCTTTGCCGACCGAATGTCCACAGGCGTCATGAATGCGGTCTTTAGAGGCGCGTCATTCTCAGTCACCAAAGGATGCAAATCCAAACGTTTGGCGACCTCGGGCAAAACCGAGACACAAAGTTGCCCGCGTCCCGAAAGAATGAAATTGATGGTCTCTGGGGGTCGCTTTCTCAGCGGCACAAATGAAATCGCCCTCGTTCTCACGATCTTCAGCATCGATGACGACAACCACCTCACCACGTCGAATGGCCTCGACCGCCTCGTCGACGGTATTGAGCGAGGGATTATCGGTCGGATTAGAAGTGTTTTCTTGATTCATCGGTTTTAAAAGGACACTTACTGAGTGTTGATGGATCACTTCGAGCAAGGTCTCTGCGCGAAAGAACGGTTTGCCTCACTCTCCCTCTGGGCATCGGTATCTACACAATTTTCCCGAGCGGGTGAGCCATGAACCGAATGTGAGCGGAGCGAACGAAGGTGCCGGGTTAAAGTCATTTTATGAGGTGTTTGTCGTGCATATCGTAAATCTATCCGCCATGTCATTGGCCCGGTGCCTCCGCGGCTACGCCGCATCCGGCCTGCGGCTCACCAAACAACAACGCTTTCGGCGTTATCTGACTGGTGTAGATACCTATGCCCGGAAGGAGGGCATGATCAAATTTGCACGTTGGAACCCAATCCAATTATACCGGCCGCCCATCGTGCAAAATAAGCGACTGAACGGGTGATATCCCTTCCCCATAATCCGGGTGGATGGCGATCGCGTGATTGACAGCAATGATCGCGAACTGAACGGCGTCTTCAATGGTTTCCTCGTCAGGATCATCGCCGTCGCTTGCCAGTGCAAGCCTCGCGGCAAGAACGGCTGACAGTGCACATCCCGCACCATGATTTCCACCATCGGGGTACTGGTTCGTTTGAATCACCATCGCCTTCTCGGGTCCGACCAAGATGTGCTGATTCTGGCCGTCCACGTTGCCCACTTTGACGAGCACATAGCGAGGTCGTCCATCAAGCAAACCCGAAGCCGCCTCGATAATCGCATCGGCATCACGTGAAATCAGCTTGGTTTCAGTGAGCCACTCAAGCTCTTGCAAGTTCGGCGTCGTGATTGTCGCGACAGGTAGTAATTCTTCTCTATAGGCTGAGGCCATCTCATCCCCCGCCAATCGATCACCATGCTTGCTGATCAAGACAGGATCTATCACCGCAGGACAATCGCTCCGCCGGATCGCGTCGACCGCGACGAGCAAGTTTGCTACGTTACCCAACGCGCCGGTCTTGATGACTGCAGGCGGAATATCGCCGATGACGGCCCGAATCTGCTGATCCAACAAGTCGGCCGACAATACTTCGACGCGATCGATCGAACGTGTGTTCTGGACGGTGACCAAACTCACGGCAGTCATTGCATAGACGCCGTTCTGCTGACACGCCTTGATGTCCATCTGCAAGCCCGCACCACCGCTCGGATCCGAACCTGCGATCGACAACACCGTCGCATCGCGAGCTATCTCAATGGTTCGTGTGACGGGCTCTGACTCGGGTGCGTTCACCAGGCTCGCGTCGTTTCAAAAGCGGTGATTTTCTCTTCCTGCTGCAGTGTTTGTGCGATATCGTCGAGCCCGTGCAACATGTTATGCCGACGCGACGGATCGACCTCAAAGGACCGATCAAAACCGTCACCATCCGTGATCGTTTGATCGTCCAGGTTGATGGTCAAATCGTATTGAACAGCCTTTTCAGCTCTCGCGAAAACTTCATCAATATCTTCTTCGGCAAGCACAATCGGCAACACGCCATTTTTGAAGCAATTGTTGAAGAAGATATCAGCGAACGAAGGGGCTAGCACGGCGCGGAAACCGTAGTCGGCCAACGCCCACACGGCGTGTTCTCTTGAGGAACCGCTGCCAAAGTTGCGGCGTGCGACGAGAATTGAAGCCCCCTGAACAGCCTCTTGATTGAGCTCAAATTCCAGATTGGGCGTTGTTCCGTCATCTTCTAAACGCCAGTCATAGAAAAGAAACTGACCAAAACCAGTTCGCTCAATCCTCTTGAGAAACTGTTTTGGGATGATCTGGTCGGTATCGACGTTGGCTCGGTCCATCGTGGCAACCAAACCGGTATGAATTGTGAAAGAGTTCATGCTATTAGACGTCCCACTCGCGAACATCGACAAAGTGACCTCGAATGGCCGCCGCGGCAGCCATCGCGGGGCTAACCAAATGCGTCCGGCCACCTTTGCCTTGGCGGCCTTCAAAGTTTCGATTCG
>JBCCKZ010000359.1:0-6032 GCA_039027135.1 Planctomycetota bacterium | reverse complement strand
TGAGGACGAACCTGAAGCCGAGGACGAACCTGAAGCCGAGGACGAACCTGAAGCCGAGGACGAACCTGAAGCCGAGGACGAACCTGAATCCGAGGACGAACCTGAATCCGAGGACGAACCTGAATCCGAGGACGAACCTGAATACGAGGACGAACCTGAATACGAGGACGAACCTGAATACGAGGACGAACCTGAGGTCGAGGACGAACCTGAAGTCGAGGACGAGCCTGAAGTCGAGGACGAACCTGAAGTCGAGGACGAGCCTGAAGTCGAGGACGAGCCTGAAGTCGAGGACGAGCCTGAAGTCGAGGACGAGCCTGAAGTCGAGGATTCATCCACGCCGGGCGATGCATCGGATCCGGAAAAACTTGACGCAGTTCCCGGCGACACTGCTCCGGATTCTGCCAGGCCCGTTGATGCCCAAGCCACTGACGAGGTCGATCAGTCACGGAGTGAAGGAGATGACGAAACGCTTGAGATCGAGCAGGCGATTGATGCGCTTGAACCAGTCGAAGACCACATGATGGAACTGGACGCATTGAAATCCTACATCGCAACGAGTCTCGAGCGGGATTTCGAATCGACTGCGGTGGCCACGCTGTGCATTCGATACAACGGGCCCGACGTGGCACAATGCACAAAGACGATCGAGGGGATCTTGCGCTCTGAAGCGCCGGCGGAATCGCGTATGGCAAGACCTCAAAGCAGCGCGTTCATCGTGGCGATTGCCAATCGGCAAGATGGTGGTCCTCTGATTGATGAATGCCGCAGCTGGGCCGGGATGATCTATCAAAATGCCGTTGAACAAGCGGTGACCAAGCCCATTGGCGACGTCAGCGAGGGTTCAACTTTCGACCTTTCGATTGGGATTTCACTGTTATCCTCGAGCGCAAAAATCAATTCGGCGATTGCGGCAGCGAATCAGTTGGCCGAGTCGGCAAGCACACCGCCGAATGGTCCCATCGAAGAATCTCAAACGAATTCGTAAGAGTGATCTAAACCGTCTTGACCCGGTCGCTGGAAGGTCATTAATGTGTCGCCTGTTGGGCAAGGAAAGCCACGGCTCACCGACCAACAGAACCTTTTTTGGATTGGTCTCGCATTGGTGAATTGCTTTTCTGTAATTCACTGCGAATACCAGCTGACGAAGTAGGAAAGGATTCCTTGATCGTTGGTTGGCATGAAATTGAAGGTGTCGTTCGATAGTGCCAACGCAGGATGCACAGGCACTCATCGAACACAATCATCCACCGGCTCCCGGGTTTGAAGCGCGTTGTCCTCCGCCCCCCTAGGACCTCGTTCAACCGGGAGCCTTTTTTTATGCGCCGACCGTAGCATTCAACGCGGCGGCTTATTCATCGCTGGGTTGAGGAAACTTGATGAATCGATAGCCGGCGTCTCGGATGGTCAAAAGGTGCCGCGGTTCGGAGCTGTCTTCTTCGATTGCCTTGCGAAGCCTGGCAATGAACTGGTCGACGGCACGAGTCTGCACGTTTCCCCGCATATCCCAGACTTCTCGTAATAGTTCTTCTCTTGGGATGACGCGTTCCGCATTGGCAATGAAGTACTGTAGCAGTCGAAGCTCCTTGGGAGTCATCCGAATGCTCTTTCCGTCGATCATGACTTCATGTGATTCGAAGTTCACTTTCACCCTCCCAAACTCGGCAGTCTCGGGTAACTCCGTCTTGGGTACGCTGGCAACACGCTTGGAACCAAGCAAGTTCTTCACCCGACTGAGTAGTTCATCGAGGTCAAATGGCTTGCTCATGTACTGATTCGCGCCGACATCGAAACCACGAGTTCGGTCTTCAGCGAGCGTGCGGGCTGACAGCATCAAAATGGGTAGATCGATACCCCCATCGCGAAGCGCTTCGCACACTGCATAGCCACTCATGCCAGGTAACATCAGATCCAAAATGATGAGATTCAGATCCTCACCAAGTCGGGTAACCGTGCGAAGAGCCGAGGCACCATCTTCAACCCACGTGACGCGATAACCCTCTGCCTCGAGGTTGTACTTCACCCCGACGCCGATGTGCTTTTCGTCTTCAACTACAAGTATGTGCTTATTCAGGCTCATGATGGATATGGAACTAGGTATTTCCCTTGAACGACGGTTTAGTTTCAAGCTTGTCGTTCATCTCGACAACACCATCCAAGATGACGGTGAAACGAGTTCCCGTTTCGT
Source organism: Planctomycetota bacterium (assembly GCA_039027135.1). Taxonomy (GTDB): domain Bacteria; phylum Planctomycetota; class Planctomycetia; order Pirellulales; family Pirellulaceae; genus Rubripirellula. The sequence continues at coordinate 3,844 of JBCCKZ010000359.1, read as the reverse complement.
CACCGCGATCGCCCACCCGAATTGAACCGCCCAAAGCCTTGGTGATCACTCGAGCCAGGTGTAATCCGAGTCCGGTACCCGCCACTTGCCGCTCGAGCTCGCTTCCCAGGCGTACGAAACGCGCAAAGACTTGTCGACGTTGGTTCGCCGGAATGCCTGGACCGTTATCGGTGACTGTTACCTTGACTTTGCGTCCGGCAATCCGATGGTGTTCCACAACCACTTCGGGAGGAGAGCCTCCGTATTTGACGGCGTTGTCGATCAAGTTGCGAAACAGTATTTCAAGCTGGGCCGGGCGGCTGTGCAGGATGGTCTCATCGCCCTGCACTGACACGGTGTCAGCTGATACGCCATACCGGAGACAGGCGGCGCTGCCGCATTGGATCAGTAACTTGCCTAAGTTCACATCGGTTGCGGAATCATCGGACAGACCACGTTCAACGCGAGCCGCATCAAGCAGATGATTGATCAAAGAGTCGAGTCTTTCGACGTCTTCGAGCATGAAACGATGGAAGTCCTTCTGCTGCTGAGGCTCGACGCTCCGCCGTCCCATGGTTTGCAGGTAAAGCTTTAGCGATGCGATAGGACTTTTGAGTTCATGAGTGACTGCATCAATGAAGTTACTCTGGCGACGATTGAGATTGACGGCTTTGACCGTCAGCGTGAGATAGGCGATCGCGGCGATCAGCGTGGCGGTGAGGAGCGCGGTTCCGGTGCCTACAACAATCCAAAAAATAGCCGTTTCTGCTAAATTTGCCCGTAAACCAAGCACCGACGCTGCGACTAGTACGGCAGCCAAAGCGACAACCAGAACAATGATCGTCACACCCAAAGTGATCGGGGCTCGGAGGGACTTACGTTCGATCATGGAATCGAGTGAAAAATTGACCCGAAAAAGACGAAATTGGGAGAATGTGAGGATGCCAGATTCGGTTTAGATCGCAATAATGGGGTCTAACGTTGGTCAGCTTCACCTTAGGCGGGTTTCGGGGACGGAAGGCCATTCGCTTGGTGTTTATCAACAAAGTCGAAGTCAGCCATGCGGTAAACCCTCTAGGTTAACCCATGGAAATTCTGCATTTTTAGAGGTGCACGACAATGAAAGCTGAGATCGGAATAACGCGGCAGTCGGAGCGAACCGTCAAACAGGTTCGATTGGATTGTTTGAGGGCTCTGGTTCGAGCACGTTTGTGCCCGGAGCGTAGTGTTGTCACCAATCTCGATCTCGTCGACGAGCTGACCGAGACCGACGCCGAATTTGGTAGTCAACTTTGGTACTTCGAAGGAAAAGGCTTCGATGAGGACGGCACCGGACACAATCTGTTTGGAGTGCTTGAGTATTCAATTCAGTTTGGCTTGCTTGAACTGATCGAGGATGGCGTGTTTGACTCAGCAGCACAACGAGAGCGGTTCCTGCATCTTTACCGAAGAGAGCCGTTCAGGCCATCGATGAGACACCCGGCCCATCGCTGGTTGTTGGTGGGCACCATGGCGATGGGAGCCGTCGCTGCGGCCGTCCTAGTGGCTCGTTCACTCTTTGCGTGAGCGATCAAACCATCGCTTTTCACGAAGGCGGATCCAACGATTCGGTTGTCGATGTTGTCGACCTGCGAAAGGTGTATCGGCGTAAGCATGTTTTCGCTGAAAAACCGGTCCCCGCTTTAAATGGTGTTACTCTTAACGCCGGCACAGGCCAGGTGTTTGGGCTGCTTGGACCAAACGGTGCTGGCAAAACAACGCTGGTGAAGACGCTCATTGGCGTGATCCGTCCAACATCGGGGGATGCAACCGTGTTCGGGCTTCCCGCGGGCACGCATGCCGCTCGAGGTCGTTTGGGCTATTTGCCGGAGTCGTTGAGAGTCGACGGTCACCACACGGCAAGAACGGCCCTCAAGTACTACGGACGACTTAGTGGCCTTGATGGGAAGGCTCTTGCTGGACGTACCGAAGAGGTATTGGAGGTGGTCGGGCTCAAGGAGCGAAGTCGTGAGTCGATTCGAAGGTTCAGCAAAGGTATGAACCAAAGACTTGGTCTTGCCCAAGCACTTTTGCATGATCCATCTTTGTTGATTCTTGATGAGCCCACCGATGGCTTGGATCCGCTGGGACGAAGCGAGGTTCGGCGGGTGATCGAGAATCTTCGCGCTTTGGGAAAGACGGTCTTCGTCAACAGTCATATCTTGCAAGAGGTTGAGGTGATGTGTACCCACGTCGCGATTTTGCATCGCGGCAACTTGCTTCATCACGGGACACTCGATGACATTCGTCGTCATGCGGGGCCGGGACCAACGCTGTTAACTGTCACAGGATCGGAGGATCCATTGCGAATCGAAAAGCTAAGCAATCAGTTGGAGGCGAAGCCGACAATGTGCGCAGCGGATCCGCCAGAAATCCAGCGGATTGAATTTGAGCTTGAACAGTCGACAGACGACGGCAGTAAGTTGGAATGGCTTGATCACATTGTCGACTCGGTAAGGCGACAAGGGTGGACGATCCTGTCTTTGGTTCAGAAACGTCCGAGCTTAGAAGACCAGTTCATGCAGATGCTTCGAGAGGCTGATCAACACCGAGATGAATTTGCCATTGATTCAAGTTCTTCTGAAGACCATTCGGCTAGCAACTACAAAGCGTAAGGCAATTCAAACTGATGAGAGCGGCTTATGCGGTACTCTATGATTCGTTCCATGCAGCGTTAGCTTCACGCATCCTGTGGGTGGCATTCATTGGTATTTGGTGTCTGCTGGCGTTGCTAACGCCCTTTGGCTATCGAGAAACCGTTACCACATCTTTCTTGGACGATGACATCGCCGCCGGTACTCGTCTCAAGGGTCTGTTGGCGCAAGGTTACCGCGACGAAAAATCCGGAGAGCGGAATGCCGTTGCTTCCATGGTATCAGCACTCGATGAATCACTTCGAGATGATCTGGCTAGTATCGTTGACGGCAAAGAGCAGCCCATTAGGTATGACGACCTCACCAGCGGTATCAATGGTCTCCTGGAGACGGACAATTGGTACGAAAAAGAACTATGGCAGGGTTTCGAGGTATCGGGAGAGCTCTCAAAGCTTGAGTTCATCAAGTCTGACGAGCTGAGTGATTTGGATCTGAAGCGGCGACGTCGCCTTCGTGTCGAGGCGGCATTGCCGGGGGTCTTTAGGCCGCGGTCGCCGCGAAGCATTGCATTGGTCTACGCAGGCTTAGACTTTCCTTCATTCTTGAAGGTCTCCGTTGATAAGTCGCAGTTCAAAAAACTGGTCAACCAGTTTGCCCTGCCACTGATTATTCGCTGGATGCTTGGTTTTGTATTCGTTTTGATGGGGGTGTTGGTCACGGCGTCTGTGATCCCAGAAATGCTTCAGCCGGGATCATTGCACCTCTTGCTCAGCAAGCCAATTTCTCGAACCACACTTCTGCTAACAAAGTTCCTTGGTGGTTGCTCGTTCGTTGTTCTATGCGTTTCGCAATTGATCCTCGGCCTCTTTTTGATTGCGGGCTTGCGACTGGACATTTGGAATGTGCGGCTGCTTTGGTGTCTGCCGGCCGCAGTCTTTCTGTTCAGTGTTTTCTATAGCGTCTCTGTACTCGCTGGCTTGATTTGGCGGTCTCCCATCTTGGCCATTGGTGTAACAGTGCTCTTTGGAGGCCTTTGCTTAATTGTCGGTTTCGTTGGGGGGCTGATGGATGGCATTGTCGATCGGCAAGCTGAGCTCACGGGGGTTGCTCGATTCGGCGAAGATTGGATCGCCTCGACACGGGGCGGTGATCTTCTTCGAATTGACCAAGAGGGGGCGGTGGAAAAGATCATTGACAGCGAAACTTTCGACGGTGATCGAGTCTTGCCGCCT
>JBCCKZ010000358.1:0-6043 GCA_039027135.1 Planctomycetota bacterium | reverse complement strand
GATGCCCTTTGGTGTTTTGATACTTGACCTCAGGGCCGGCGATCTCAGCAACCAGCTCAGCAGCGGCCACTTTGATGACCTTTATCTTTTCAGATCGTAGATCAAGGTCGGCGGTTGCTAAACCATCGATTCTTAGTTCACCTAAGTCCTGAGCGGTTAGCTCGATTTCGAACTGAGCTTCTTTGCCGGAGGGAATGTTCCCGATTCGCTGCGATTGAGGAGCATAAGAGTCGGGGGCCAAGGTGAACACAACGCCGTTTGCAACGCCATCACCAGGATTGAGCACTCGGACTTTGTATACTTGAGACTGCCCGTAGATGATCTGGTCAGGGCCTTCGATGACAAGGTCAAGTCTTGGTTCCTGGACTTTAACCTCGGCCACGCCTTTAACGGGAACGAGTGTCCAATCGATATCGAGGTTGTGCGTTCCACTACGGGTGGCTTTCAATCTCACGAAGAGCGTTTCTGTGGAGCCTGCTGGTAGACGATCGAGATTCCAAACAAGAGTCTGCTGTGTATTACCCGTGGCGTCGCGTTCTACTTGACCTCGTGAGGTGTGATTACCTTCAACGGCGGCCCAATCGGGAATGTGAGCTCTGACGAGCAAGCCTTCCGCGCCAACTCGTCCGCGGTTTTCAACGCGAATTTCATACTCGTGTGTCTGCCGGATCATCATGGAAGACGGTCCGCGGGTGGTCACGCGAATGCCAGGCAGCTCAGATGAAAGAATCGTCGCACCATCGGCGGAAAGCCTTGATTGCATCATGGATGGCGCTGCGATTTGTTCACGCATCCCGTTGGTGATCATTGGGCTCGGTGAATCGTCGGATTTTCGAATCACGCGGCTGTTGTTGCGAGATTCAAATGCCTGTGCAGGGGTCTCCGGGGCGATGGCAAACGTCATCCCTGGGTTGCTCGAACCATTTGAGGGCCCGGCCGCTGGTGTGCCATTGGTTCGCATCGGAGATAGTGATCGGGTTGCGGAGCTCGAGTATTGCTGCGCCGCGGAGTTGGTCGGCCTGGAAGCGATTCGAGGTGACGCCGGTGTATAGCTTGGCTCGTATCGACGCCCGTAGGGATCAGGGATTCGCGTTTGGTTTTGAACGCTTCCGTCGGCGAGGCCCGAACCAATGGGTGAGAAGTCATCCTGAGCAAAGCCCGGTTGACGCGGCGGGAGAGGCCTAGGTGAAGACGCCGATGGATTCAGTGGCACCATCCTTGTTCTTGGGGCCTGGCTGATATCGGACGGGTTCGAAGGTTCGACGCTCGAACGCGATGGTTCAGTGGCGACGAACTGTCCTTCGGTGTTTGGTGAGAAGGTTGGCTTCTGATTGATGCCGGGTGCTTTCTGCGTTTCGTTTTCGGTAGGCCGCCTTGCCACACTTGGGTAACCTGAGGGACTAGTGTTTTCGACTCGACGCGATGGCAGGGGCTGAGGTGCTCCCACGAGCGGCTGGCTGGATCGCGTCGCAGGTGAAAGCGGTGCTGGCTTATCGGAACCACCGGAAGCCGCATAAGCTTCGACGTTTTCAACTTTGGCTGGTTTCGAGACGGCGGGCACGCTCGCTGTCTTGCCAGATTCTGATTTCGCAGGGGGGTCGGGCTTCTGATTCGACTTGGCGACTTCAGTTGCCGCTGGTTGCTTGATGGGCTTGGCTTGCAATGCCGCTGGTGCAGCCTTGGCCTGAAGAGTCGTGGTTGGAGAAGGCGAAGGAGAGCGACGTCGAGTCGAAACACCGCTGCCGCTAGATGCCGTTTGTGAGCTCTCGGCCTTGTTACTTAGTGTTGTGTTTGACTTCGACTTGTTTGCCACTGGAGCCTTCGATTTCTTAACTAGCGAATCGCTGGCCGTAACTCCGCCGGGTAATTTGCGACGGCTGACCTTGGGTATCAAGTCCTCAACAGCCGAGTAGTCGCGACTTTCAGACGCTGATGGGTTGCTATAGACGCGGCGAGCTAGATCCTTGGTAACCGAAACAGGACTCTCATTCTGACGGCGTTGCGAGCCTGTCGTGTCAGCAGGCGGAGTTGGGATGACACCAGCGTTGGTTTTTTGCGGGCGAGCGACCACGCGAGTCGGTGTTGAGGTCGGACGCTTAATCGTTGTCCTCGGTACGCTCGCCGTCTTGGGTGCCGCAGATGCCGCCGGGCGACTTCCCAGAGGCGTTGGTTTCTTCGCTTGAGCGGTTTTTCCACCGACGCGGTGATAAGGAACGCCTTCCCAGTTTGGAGGTTCGACTTCAGGAGCTGGTTCAGGAATGGAGTCTTCGCTTTCCAGCGGACGACTACCGAAGATTCCACTAAGCCATCCACCGCTGCTGGTCGAACCGCTTGATGGAGTCTTCTGGTCGGTCTGGCCGACGCGTTCGCGATAGCTTCGTCCAATTCCCTGTTTGCCAACGACTTGAACGACCTCACCCCGACCTGCCAAGCGTCCGTCAGCGCGAACGACTCGACCTGAGGGGGTCAAACCATCGGCTAGGACTGGCTGGGGAATGGTGATCAGAACAGCGGTCGCCAAGCAGGCGGCTCTGGACACTATACGAGTGGCAACGTGAAACATGCCAGCATCTCGCGAAACTGAGATTTGAAGAAGTACAGACGTTCGTCTTCAATTTCGTCGGCACGGACCACCTGCGACGGTCAGTTAAAGTTTACGGGAGAGGTGACTTTTCAGTTTCAAGGACTTCAATCACACTTACGGCCTACCAGGGCATTTGCGCATCGAGCTCTCCCCCGAGGACCGTCGCGTCTAAGCATCATTCAAATTCGCTTTAAACCACTTCCCACCCATCACGGTGGAAGGATCTAGAGCGGACCTGCGGGCAGAAATGCCAAGAGTTAGGTAAGTTAGAATCCGTCACAGAACTTGAACATGTCGCGCTTGCAACAAATTGAGGCCATGCTGGCCGACGAACCTGGCGATCCATTCCTGACTTATTCCCTTGCGATGGAACTACGGCGTGAGGGTGAGTTCGAGAAATCGCTTTCGCGATTTGATGAGTTGATTGCGGGGAATCCCCCCCATATCCAGGCGATGTTCATGTCAGCACAAATGCTGGCAGATCGCGGTCAGATTGAAGATGCTCGCACGCGTTTGAGAGATGGTATCGATGAAGCTCGAAGGCAAGGTAACCATCACGCGGCAGGAGAAATGAGTGAGTTGCTGGCCTCGCTTGGGCAGTTTGGCGAAGATGAGGAAGATGAGCTCTAGCGGCTGAGTGATCGATGACCACTCAATCCACGACGGCAATTGTTCTTCGCAGCGTCGAGTTCAGTGAAACCTCTTTGGTTGTGACCCTGCTCACCCGTGACTTGGGGCGAATCTCTGCCATCGCCAAAGGTGCTAGACGTCCGAAGGGTCCCTTCGAAGGCGCGCTTGACCTGCTGTCGGTCTGTAAGGTAGTCGTTATTTCGAAGAACGCTTCGACACTCGACCTTTTGACCGAAGCCAAGTTGCATCGTCGCTTTCGTGGAGCCACACGAAGTCTCATTCGGCTCCATTGCGGCTACTACTTGGTCGAGCTTTTGCGTTGTTTAACCGAAGATCACGACCCTGATGCTGAAGTATTTGACCACACAATCGCAACGCTTGGACTCATTGATTCCGAAGGACCGGCTCTCTTGGCGCTTTTGCATTTCGAAAGCCGACTTCTCCAATTATTGGGATTGGCACCCGTGCTCGACCGTTGTGCGGATTGTGGAAGTAAGGAAATTGCCAATAGCGGCCGGATGTTCTTCGAATCGGCAACCGGTGGTGTCGTATGCATGGCTTGTCGTTCGCGGCAACCAAGCGTGGTTTCGATTTCGCCAGCAGTCTTGGGTCATCTGGCAACGCTCGTGGCTGCGAAACGTTTCGTGGAACTTCCACAAGATGTGGTTTCGACGATCCGAGCAGACTACAGCGAATTTCGTTCGTTGCTTAACCGATACTTGCAACACGTCTGTGGTCGAAGTTTGCGAATGATTGAACTGTTGCCCACACAGGTGAAGGACGCCGAGGCGAACTCCAAAGAATGATTCTTTTTGACGGAACCAAAATGAATTCAGTTGATCGACCATCTTTCGGTATCTGGATCGCTCTAACGATCTTAGGTTTGAGCACGGGATGTCGTGCTTTGATTCCTGGTGGCAATCCATTTGCCCAAGTTGATGAGTTATCTGAGTCCCAGGTGGCGTCATTGGATCCATCTCAGGCGAGCCCCTTGGGGCAAGATGGAGGTGTCGTCCAAACAAGCGCAGAGAGTCCGACGAGCGTGGATCAATCGGGTGAGTTGATCGCTTCGGTCGTCGACGACGAGTCCTCGTTGGACGCTGTTCAGAAAGGGCTGCAGAGCGCTGGACGCTTCTTGGCGGGCCGAGAGCAAGAAGATTCCAACGATGCAAAGCGACTTTATTTGGAAGGCGACGCGAAATTCAAAGAAGCTTCAACGCTCGATGATCGTGCTCGCAGATCGGCTTTTGCGAAAGCGGCCAAGCTGTTTCGTCGCGCCGCGGACGCGGCTCCAGGTTCGGCCTTGGAGCAGGATGCTCTGTTTATGCAGGGTGAATCGCTTTTCTTCGCTGATCAACTTCGCGCGGCATCGGAGGCATACACTTCTCTGCAAGAGAAGCACCCGCGCAACCGGCACACTGATCGTATCGCTCAACGGCAGTTTTCGATGACGCGTTACTGGATCGAAGCCAAGCAAGCCACACCCGCTTGGGAATTGGTCAATTTATTCGATAGCAGTCGACCTCGCGTCGATGCCGATGGGCATGCCATCCGAGTACTAGACCAGATTCGATACGACGACCCGACCGGGAGGCTTGCCGATGACGCAACGATGGCAGCCGCCGCAGAGTATCTGAGACAAAAGCGATACGAGGAAGCCGACGAGTTCCTGACGGATTTACGTGAGACATTTGGCGATAGCGAACATCAATTCATGGCTCACTTGCTTGGCATACGGGCCAAGCTTGAAATGTATGCCGGTCCTCGGTACAGCGAACTGGTGCTCGATGAAGCAAGCAAACTCATTCGCCAGACGAGGAATCGTTTCCCCGACAAGTTGAGCGATCCTGAGTACGGCGAATTAGTTGCTCGAGCCGCCAAGGAAATCGATTTTCATCAAGCCGAACGTATGATCAGTCGTGCTCGGTACCGTGAGAAACGAGGAGAGAACCGTGCGGCAATCTCACGTTATCAGCAATTGCTTCAAGACCATCCAAACACACCCCAGGCCGAAGAAGCACGTGAGAAACTGGAGTCGCTGGGCTCGTTGCCAGCGGTGCCAACACCTCGAATGGCCTGGTTAACGACCGTGTTCCCGGATAGCCGCGCCAAGCCACCTTTAAAATTCAAAGGTGAAGTTTCCGATAAAAGCAACGACGTCAACAACTCCTCGACGATCTTGCGATGAGAACAACGAGCCTTTTTACCGTTATCGCAATGCTCGTCTTCGGTATCGTGCTCGCTTGCGGGACAGGGTGTCTTCCCTACCGCTTCGGTTCATCAACGATGTTTCCCGCCGGGATTCGAACGGTCCATGTGCCTGTGGCCCGCAATGATACGTTCAGGCATGATTTGGGGATTCGTCTAACGGAAGCCGTTTGTCGGGAGATAGAGGATCGAACACCCTACGTGGTTTCTGGTAATCCGCTGGCTGATTCAACACTTCAGATCCGCGTGCTCGACACTACAAAACGGGTGTTGACGGAAACGGATACGGACGACCCTCGTGCTTTGGATACCGCTGTAACGGTTCGAGCGACTTGGGTCGATCGAAACGGGCAAACCCTGCTGGCCAATTCAGCGGTGCCTTCGGGTGATTTCGCGATTGGTTTCGCACAAACGGCTCGCTTGGTACCCGAGGCGGGTGATAGTATCTCCACAGCTACCGAACGAGCCATTGAGACGATGGCCGCTCAAATTGTTTCGCAGATGGAAAGCCGCTGGTAGATTGGCCCCAACAAACCTCGTCTGGCAACTCCGTCAACAATCGCTTGGCTTTGGACGCCGGCCGCTCGTGATGGGCATCCTCAACACCACACCGGATAGTTT
>JBCCKZ010000357.1:0-6044 GCA_039027135.1 Planctomycetota bacterium | reverse complement strand
GGACTGCAATCAGAGGTTTTAACCTCAGTTGACACCACCGTGTTGTTGCGATGGTCTCCAATATCTTTACTTCGTCTTCTTTATCAAGTTCAGCTGACATTATGGACGATCGGTCGTTTCGTTTTGGGCTCATCGGATACGGCGCCTGGGGAAAGCACCACGCTGACGCAATCAATAAGACAAGCGGAGTGGAGCTGAGCGCGATCTGCGCTCGCAGCGAGGAATCAGTTGAGGCGGCCAAAGCTGCGTTTCCGCAAGCAAGCGTCTTTCGTGACTACAGGGAAATGCTTGAAAAGACGGATATCGATCTAGTCGATGTGGTCGTGCCGAGCCATCTTCACCACGAAATTGGAATGACAGTACTTCAAGCGGGCAAGCATCTGTTGCTGGAAAAGCCAATGGGCATCACGCTACCTGAGTGTGATGAGCTGCTGTTGCTCGCGCAGTCGAAGCACTTGCATTTCGCCGTCGGCCACGAATTTCGTTTATCGTCGCTATGGGGGAAAGTGAAATCGCTGATCGATGAAGGCTACGTCGGCGAGCCGCAGTACGCGCTGGTGGAGCTATCACGAAATCCCTATCGCTTGGGATCCGATGGATGGAGATACGACATCAGTCGTGTTGGCAACTGGATCTTGGAAGAACCAATTCACTTCTTTGACCTCGCCCGCTGGTATCTCGGTGGAGCTGGTGAGCCAATCTCGGTTGTCGCCGCGGCGAATTCGAGGCAGCCAGATCACCCGGAACTACAAGACAACTTCAGTGCTCTCGTCAATTTTGACGGTGGCGCTTACGCGGTTGTTTCGCAAACGCTTAGCGCTTTCGAGCACCATCAAACGGTGAAAGTCACAGGTACGAAAGGCGCCCTATGGGCGTCATGGAGCGGGGCCCTCGACCGCACGCGACATCCAACGTTTTCGCTGAGAGGATTCAATGGCGAGGGTGTCGAAGAGATCCCGGTCGAAAAGGTCACCGGCGAGCTGTTCGAGCTGGAAGACCAAATCGCCATGCTCGTTGATACGCTCAAAAACGGAACACCACTATCGTGCGACGCGAGCGATGGAAGATGGTCGGTGTTACTTTGTTTAGCGGCACAAGCATCCGTTGATCAAAAGAGCATCATCGATCTAAGCGAATTTGCCAAGCAAGCGTGACCTGGCCTCACGATGGAAAAACGTTTTGAAATGTGAGCCGTGACTCGAATGTGAGCGAAGCGAATGTAGGGGCCGGGCAAACACGAATCCATGCACAGAATCTATCTTGACCTCAACGGAACCACATAGCTCGCAAAATACGCTCTCGTTTGCGGGAGGGTATTTTGATGAGCCGAAAGGGGGAGGCGTACGACGCCTCGGGTATCTTTGAGCCTTGGGACCCACGCCCGAGGAGTCGCACGCTCCTCCTTCGGCTCAAAGGTCAAACTCGACCTTTCAAACTTCCAAGGCCCCGCCCAGCCGTTAAAAGTCCGACTGCCACGGTGGGAAGGTAAGATGAATGCTCGCAGGGCTCCACGCGGGCAAAAACCCGTGACAAGTTCTGATCCTTGTTAATCGACCATCGTCTTCAAAATGACCATTCGAACACGTCGCCAAGTCATAACATCCGGTCTTGCTTCAGCTGCCGCTCCAGCATTCATCTCCTCGACGGTACTGGGCCAAAACAGTACTCCTCCCAGCGATCGACTAAGCATCGGTGTGATCGGTCTTGGATCAAGAGGCTTTAATCTGATTGATGATCTGCTCAAGCACACCGACGCACAGATCACGATGCTTTGTGATGTCGACACTCAACACTATCGCGATCAACCTTGGGGCAAAGGCAGAGCCTATGGATTGGAACCCGCACGCGAATACATCCAACGGAAAGACGCTCGCACCACAGGTCTGAGAATCACTCAAGACTTTCGCGAAGTTACGGCGGCAACTGACGTCGATGCCATTGTGATTGCCACACCCGATCACTGGCATGCCATCGCTACGCTCGATGCCATTCGTCACGGCAAAGACGTCTATTGCGAGAAACCCGTGACGCACACTTTTGCCGAAGGGCAGGCTGTCTACCGCGCGACTCAAGCGAAAAACACCATCTTTCAAACAGGTAGCCAGCAGCGTAGCGACCCGCGTTTCCGGAAAGCGGTCGAGGTCGTTCGCAACGGTCACTTAGGAAAACTGCAAGAGATCATTGTTGGACTCAACCCCGGCTACACGAAACCCATGGGCGACCCAACTGTAACGCAGCCACCCGAAAGCCTCGACTATGAAATGTGGTGCGGGCCAGCACCAAAACTTCCTTACATGAGAGCCAGGCACCATCGATGGTGGCGGGGCCACCGGGCTTTCGGTGGCGGTGTGTTGATGGATTGGATTGGCCATCACAACGACATCGCCCATTGGGCGTTGGACGAGGACCTTGGCGGACCGATTGAAGTGGAAGCCGTTGATTGGAAGTTCCCAAACAACACCATCTATAACACTCCGCAACACTACGAAATCCGATGCGAATACTTGTCAGGCGTCAAGACATCCATCCTTGGTCATGCTGAAAATGGCATCAGATTTCAAGGCGATGAGGGATGGCTATTTGTGACTCGTGGAAAGCTCTTGGCTTCCAACCCACGATGGTTGCAGAAAGACTTTGAACCGGGACCGCAAACCGTCATCACTTCCGATGACCACATTCGGAACTTTCTCGATGGGATCAAGAGCCGCACAAGCTGTATCTCACCAGCCGAAACGACGCATCGTTCGATCACGCCAGGGCACCTTGCCTACGTGTCGCAAACCCTTGGCCGCTCTCTGCAGTGGGACCCCATCAAGGAAACTATCCCCGGCGATGACATCGCCATGAAGATGCTGCTGAACAATCCCTATCGAAAGCCTTGGAATGACTTTGTATCGATCGATTGAACACTCAGCCATCAATTTGCAAAGGACAACTCAATTTTATCAATGATCGGCTTGGCCTTGTTCTCGGTCGTGTCCGTCAAACGAAGTTCGATCTGAAAACCGTAGCCAGCTTGCAAGCTTGAGAGATCCAGCTCCGCTGGTACTTTTGCTATTTGCTTTGAAAACCCCTTGATGTAGTCGTAGCTTTCTTTGACCTCCGTCCAGTCGGTCCAATCATCGATTTGCTTGTCGTTGTTGGTGTCCACACCAACGCGAGCCTCGACCCTTTCTACCCATGGACCCGAACTGACGTAGTCAGTCTTCATTTGAGTGGCGAGATAGAACTGCCCTTCCGCAAAAGCAATATCGGGATCGGGATGACCATTTCCGATCTGGTCACACCACTTAAACTCTTCGTCGATCGAAGGCGATGTGAACCAACAGACTGCCATGTGGTGTCCACCGGCGGGATCGTAATCACCAAAGAGATAGTACTGTCCACCAATACTGATCGCCGCCCAGTCACCATAGGCTTCCTGTTCTGGTTCGTGGACTTCGTACTCCGCAATATTCGATGGGAATCGCTTCGGATCTTCCTTCGTCCAGTGAGGATGTTTGTACGTGGAAATTGCCCCTGTTGGCTTGGTGCGATTATCGATGGGTGGTTTCTTGAAAATAAAGCCCTCAAGCCCGTTGGGGCTCACCGCGTGCCCTGCAAGGGGAGAATCCCAAGACCGCTTGTTCGCACTGATAGGGCTCCAGTCTTCAATGATCACATGCATATTGCCATCGAGGTCTCGGATGAACCCCGCATCACTACCGTGAGAGGGATCAGCCACAGCGAGCCCCATGTTATTGCCTGGCTCGCCGTCAAAAAGGTCATCGTCCACATAGAGGTGCGGATCTTGGTCGTTTGGAAAGTCATAGTAGATGTAGGCTTTGCCATCGACCCATTCGGCGCTGGTAACCCACTTTGAAAAGGTTTCCGTAACCGGCCCGTGGTGAACCCAGTTCTTCATGTCTCGACTCTGCCAAGCGTGGTAACCGCCTTTGCTTGGCTTTAGGCCCCCAGGTGCATCGAATTGATTTGCAAAACGAGTGGTTTGAAGCGGCATGTCAAAACCTTGAAGCGTCACTACTTCCGGTTCAAACTTCGGCTGCTTCTGCCCCTTCTGTTGCCGTCGCTTGCCGCGATAGCGACCGAACATCCAATAGTCGCCAGGGCCAACAGTGAGCAAAACAGGAGCATCGGCAAGATTCGACGGCCCGAGATTCTCAATCGGTTTCCAGTTCTGCCAAACCGCTGACTGAACCACCAATAGCGAAGACGCCGATCGGATCGTGTTGGATGAGTGAAGCCTTGTTTTGATGGTCGCGGTCTTCAGTTCCGGCGATACCGCACCCTTCGAAACCACGGCTCCGCTAACGATCTCAATATTCTCGGACCAATCCTTATCACTATCGATGATCCAGTCGTCTGCAATGCAGGGTGCGATAGCGAAAAGAGTGGCAAACAGTGTGAATTGAGCTGTTTTCATGATGCTGTCGAAATCGTCCAGTGGTTTCGGTTGTCGGCTCAGGCGTTCGAAGCGGCTGCGTTAATTCGAATAGGCCCAACGTAAGGACTCTGCCAACGATCGCCATTCTACTACGACGGGATCTCGGCTACACAATTCAAGACCAGACCGAAGGCTAGCTTGCAGACACGTCATCCTGAGTTCAAGATGGGACGAGGCATTAGCCAGAGAGCTGTGCAAATCATTATCAGTCACGTCTTCCCCCTGACGGCCATGTCTAGTTTTTTCCCTCGAGTCGCTGTGTGCGTCGTTGCGACCTTGCTCACCAGTATTTCTTTCGCAGAAGATTGGCCGCAGTGGCGTGGTACGAACCGAGATGGCGTCGTATCGGAAGTAGGTATTCCGGAGTCGCTCAATGAAGGAAATATGTCACTCCGTTGGAGGACGCCCATCGGCGCCGGTTACAGTGGACCAACCGTGGCAAATGGTAGAATCTATGTTACCGATCGTGGTCCAGAAGACGCAGAGACCGACATCGAACGCGTATTGTGTCTGGACGCGCAGAGCGGTTCGTTACTTTGGAAGCATGAGTACTCAGCGACGTATTCAATCGGTTACAAGGCTGGCCCGCGCGCATCGGTCACGGTTCATGAAGGCGCAGCTTACTCGGTCGGAGCCATGGGCCACTTTTATTGCTTTGACGCGAACACGGGAGAAATTCGCTGGAGCCGTGACCTCAACGAACAGTATCAGATCGACATGCCCATCTGGGGCATCACAGCATCGCCAATCGTCTACAAAGATCTGGTGATCCAAATCGTTGGCGGTAGCGATGCGGCTTGTGTAGTCGCGTTTGATCGCGTGTCGGGCGAAGAACGCTGGCGATCGTTGGCAGAACGTGCGGGCTACAGCGCACCCATCTTGATTCGCCAAGGAACTCAGGACGTTTTGGTCTGCTGGACAGGTGACTCAGTAAGTGGACTCGCCCCCGAATCCGGCAAAGTCTACTGGGGTGTGCCCATGGAGCCTCGCAATATGCCCATCGGTGTCGCGACACCAGTCGTGCGGGATGACAAACTATTCGTCTCTTCGTTCTACGATGGATCGATGCTGATCGAACTTGATCGGACTCGCCCATCCGCTCGAGAACTTTGGAGACGAATCGGCGAGAGTGAGAGGATTACCGACGCGTTGCACTGCATGATCAGCACCCCGATACTCAAGGGCGACTTCATCTATGGCACTGACAGTTATGGCGAGCTGCGATGCTTAAAGCTAGGGAATGGCGATCGTGTTTGGGAGGATCTGACCGTCGTCCCTAGAAACCGCTGGGCCACCATTCACACGTTCCAGATCGGCGACCGAGAGATCCTCTTCAACGATCAAGGCGAATTGATCTTCGGGAGGCTATCACCGGATGGTTTTGAAGTTGCCTCGCGCAGCAAATTACTGGACCGGACCACCAAGCAGCTCAACCGACGTGGCGGCGTCACTTGGGCACACCCCGCCATCGCCGACGGAGTAATCTACGCTCGCAACGATCGGGAACTCGTCGCGGCCAAACTGTCGAACTAGAAGCTTGCCTTAAGACGGTTTCATTGATCGCTGCTAGAAAATGTGGTAGCGGAACACCCCCAAAGTT
>JBCCKZ010000356.1:0-6050 GCA_039027135.1 Planctomycetota bacterium | reverse complement strand
GGGTTTTCAAGATGCTCGATCGCCTCGAAATCGGTATCACTTTGACTCGCCGGCCAAGTTGGCTCTAAGAAGATCCCCTTACTTCCCGCCAGCACGTCCAGCCGTTCGACGTCACTTTCAATACTCAGTCGCTGTCGCTTTTTTTATTTGATCATAGCCTCGCTTTCGACAATCCTCGAGGCGAGACCTGGCTCGTCATTGACCCTTGCTCGGAGCCCGCTTAGCTCCACGGCCATGAAATCGACTTCCGATTCGACCTGCTTCTTGCTCAGTCGATCTTCGAACGAATCGAAACGCGCAACGACATCACCTTTCGCCAGCCGGTCACCATACTGCATAGAGTCGATCAAAATTCCTCTTCGCTGCACAAACACCGGTTCCATCTGCTTCGGCCTGGCGATACCGGAACAACGAACTTGATCGGGAAGCGGCAGAGTAACGCCGTAGCCGACCACCCCTACCATGGCGGTGAGAATCGCACCAAGCCTAAACCTAGACAGAACCCCCAAACGCATGATCTTTCTTCCTTCTCGGATAAGTCGAATCGCAATCGCAAAGATAATTCCCCCAACGAACAGAAATGCGATAGGAAACCAAATGATCTCCAAATGCAGACCCTGAAACATCTGATAGGTTCCCCATAGAATCAGCCCGATTACGAAGACGCGGTAGAAAAAGGCGAGTAACCCAAAGGCAAAAAGAGCAATCCAGGAAGCATCTCTCGGTACCTGCTCGCTGCGACCGGCACTCAACCAGTGCTTCACCGGTGCCCAAATGGCTTCAGTTGATTGATCGCGAAGATTCGGCACGTCAACAAGGTCGGCAAGAATGTAATAGCCGTCGTATCTCAGAAGTGGATTGCCGTTGACCAGCAGAGTACTCAACGACCCCAAAATCATGAGGTTGAAGCAAATCGAATTTAGAAAACCTTCGTAACTCGACATCCAAATCAAACAAGCGACTGAAGCGACAAGCACCTCTGCCAAAATTCCAGCAGCGCTAATCATGATGCGAGCAAATTTACTTTCCAGCTTCCAAGCGTCAGTTACATCGCAATAGAGACAAGGCGCAAACACGAAAAAATAAATCCCAATCTCATGGCACTCACTACCAAACCTAGTGCAAGCCAAAGCATGACTCACTTCATGAAACAACTTCATGAACACAAGGCTACCGACGAGCCACAGGATCCCTTCACCGTTCAAAATCGCTCGGCTCTCAGGCATCCGGGCGACAACTTCGTCCCATCGCCCAACCAGCAGCGAAAGCGTCGCGATCACGAGCCCCAAGAAGAGCACCAATGCAAACTTTGAAAACACTACCTTCAATACCGGACGCAGCTTCACCAGTAAGCGATTCGGATCCAAGATAGGAATACGAATCGCAAAAAGGTTCAGCAAGCCAAACTTACGGTCGCGTGCAGCCTTTGAGTTGCGTCGCTCGCCCAAAAAGGCAGATCGTCCCGGCGCCGCTACCAGGAGAATTTGATGCTCGATTGCCCTTGAAAGCAAACTGGCCACCCATTGGGGATCTGAGCGGTTGCCGGATGCACTTTCAACAATCTCGACAGCCGTTCTTGTACCATCAACACCAACGAGTAAACGGTATTCCTTTGATGAAAAGTAGAAGAACTGTAGCGTTAGCGGATCGCGGGCAATCCACCTTTTTTTTCCTCGAATGACCCGCGAAACCCACTCAATGTCGCTTCGGAGCCTCGGGCTTGAGCGTTTCCAAAGATCGTTCAATGATCGGATGCTCGTTCGTTGGCATTTGAATCCGGACCGCTAAAAGAGTCATTCGCATCTTTCGCTGCCAAATCAATGACAGCTCTCACTTTGATGCCTGGTCTTATTCGCCCTCCCGGATTGTCCACTTCAATGAACACTCTCGAAAGAAGGTTCACGGGATTGACTTCCGGACTTACAAAAACAACCTCTCCAGTGAACTCAGTCTTGCTATTAGTCGTTTCTCCTAGCGACAACGAACACGGGCAGCCTACAAGGTCATCGGCGTGGTAAATCGAAGACACAAAGCCCTCGATTCGCATTCTCGAATCGTCGATGAGCCTTGCGATGGTGGTTCCAGGTTCCACCCACTCGCCAATATTTTTTTCGATCGCGACAATCTTGCCCTTCCATGGTGCTCGAGCCGAATACAAACCCGCTCGCGCTGAGATCGACTCCCATTCATTTTGGGCAAGCTCTTTTTCGATGAGCTTTTTTTCCGCCTCGTGTTGTGCCTGGCTAACCGCGAGTTTTGAACGATCTGCCAAGAGTTTGAATCGTTCGACTTCAGCGTCTCGATACGTCCTCGAATTGACACGATTGGCTTCCAAAACACGTTCATACTCACTCATGGCAACCGCGGAAGCCAACTTCGCATCCTCAATCGCCAGACTATTGTTCGATTCGAGATTCGCATTGCTCAATTCAATCTTCTTTCGATTGATTTCAAACTTCACCTGCGTGTCGCTCAGTGATGCAAGCACTTGTCCCTCTTCAACTTGCTGACCTTCTTTAATTGACATCGAAGTCAAGATACCACTCACCTCGAAACAGACATTGGCTTCACGTTGGACCTTGGCTATCGCATTACCCACGTCGAGATCAGTAGACCTCTGCGCGAAGCTCACCGCGGGAGTGATTGCTCCCATCACAAAAGTGAGAAACGTAACGAAGACTCCTCGCGATGACACTGACGTCACGGAATTCGAGCTATCTAACTCAATCAACACAGCAGACATCATTCACCGAAAACCCAAAATCTTCTTTGAAAGGACTCGACCAACTCTCTACCCCAAACATACCACCAAGAGCGTCTTCCGCATTCGATTCTGCCGTAAACGGTAGCGCCCATTTGAGCGTCATCGACTATGTCTCGCTCTACTTCAAACTCAACCGACACGGCTGGCCCCATCCCCTGGCGAGGCTGGACCGTCTCTCCGATGGAAACGAGGTTGCCCTGCAATTCTTCACTCGGCCTTGAAATCAACTTGAAGCTAACCATGACATTCGGCTGACTTTCGACAGCCTCACGCAAATGTCCGACATCTTGATCGGCAACCCAGAGCTTTAAATGCCAATCGCCAGAGAAGCTGGCGATGCGAAACAGTTTATCGCCGCGATTGACTGGTCGATTGATCAAATTCTGCTGAGCGTCATTCGCGACAACTGATCCATCGATTGGCGAACGCAACTCGAGCCTCGCGACCTCGCCAAGAACAACATCTCTTTGCTTTGCGTAACCCAACAATCGCTCGTCAAGACTCTGGACTTCAGCGCTCATCTGTCGAGATGAGATCGCAGTCCTCGCATCAACAGAATCAACCTGACTTATCGCTGCTAGAAAACCATCACGACGTTCTCTTATCGCAGCCATCTCACCATCCAAACGTAATCTTTGGCGTTCTAAATCAGGCGATTTAAGACGTAGCAAAATCTCTCCGGAATCGACTGACGCACCGTCTTCAACATAGATTTCATCCACAAATCCATCATGCGTTGCGAAGACAGCTCGCTGCTGCACAGGCTCAATAATACCAACGGCATCAACATAGAAGTCCGCTTCAATTGTAGAGCCCACGAGAATCGCGAAGAGCACTATAACGGCCGATGTCAACGGAATCCAAACGCGCCGTAGCATCGCCAAGCTTGGCATACCGCCAAACATCTTGCGTTGCTCGGCATGGCATCGTCCAAGTGAGTTGACCACATGCGGTAGGACTCGATACGCACTACTCAGACCGCGTGACAACGCACCCGCAGAACTCCATTGAAAGAAGATAGAGACGTCCTCCGATCCAGATTTCGGTAGTGGAACCAAAAGCACATCTTCCGAAGGCGTCGCGTTAACACCATTCACTTTCTCGGCTGGACGAATCTTGCCAACTGAACCTGGACCGCTCGCCCCGTGTGAGACGAGTCCTTTCGAACTGACCAACTGCAGTTGATCGCGTGAATTCAGGTTCATGAATTCCTCCAGAGCGACGACTGCCTCAGCATTTCGCACGAAATCATCGGTCCCCGATATCGAAAGCAACTTCCATCGCCCATCCCCAGGCTTATCAATCAGTAACGCTGCGCGATCCACATGCAAAAACTCTGTGCAATCGTGCGTAATGACTCGCGCCAACTCGTCAATGTTCGAAGCTCCATGAATTTGCGCGATGATCAAGTCGAAGAGGTTGTCATCTCTTGCGCGTGTTTCACGTTCGATCCTCTCAAAACAATCTCTGCAAGCTTCCGCAACCGCTTCCACAATTGAAACAAGGCTAGCCCGAATGCTCGTCGCCACAGCACCTTCGAATGAAAGCACTAGAGCAAAGAACTCTAGCCCAGCACCAAGTTCCGCGTGAATTGTCGCGACATCAGTGATTCCACTCTCCAGACGTTCGACATTGCATTGGAGGCTCTCGGCGTCAGAAAAACACCCAGCCCTACTAGCTTCGGCGAGCCATCCAAGCTTGAGGTTGGATCTTGATTGCCCGACCACGTGCATTGGCATCCAAGCGATTGAATCATCCTGTTCAGCGAACCCATCACTTGAAGGTGATAGCCTAAGTCTTGGGCACACGAAGAACTCTGCCGAGTCGGCGGAGGTCAGAACCGCTATCTGCTCAAGTGCAAAGACCAAGAACGATGAAAAGGTCTCCTCGCGTTTAGCCCTCTCGTCCAATCGATCGAAGAATCGGTCGATTTGTTCGACTTCAATTCCGTCGTTCATACTTCCAAGATTAGGCAAGCCGTAGTGGTGAATTGCGCATTTTGCCCAAGCGAACAAGACTGGGCAAACTTTGAGCCCTGGCTTCAGGCAAAACGAGACAAAGCCAATCCTCTTAATCGAAATTATTGAACCATCCGTGCTATCCAACCGATTCCCACTCTGACGCGGCGATCCGTTTGCACGACCGCCACGTCAGTCCGATTCGGATGATTAGTCAACCTACCATCACTCAGAAGCGACGTGTTAGAGCAGGGATGCGCGTGATGGCAAACGCAAGGAAAAGGTGGGCGTTGTGCGTCGTTCTTGCGGGCGGCATCCTGGGCTCCGGCTGCGCGATCAATCCGTCTGAGCCTGTTTGCTCGGAACGCTGCTACACGCCCAGCACCGAAACTTCAACCTGTGCTCCAGTGATGGCTGTCGAAGAGCCATGCTTAGACGAAGCCTGTTTGAAGCCATGGCGAGAGTTTGCGAGTCCTCTCGACTTGACTGAAGAAACAATCACCGAGGACAACACGAGGAATCTCACCCTTGAGGATGCGATTGCGATTGCCCTGCGGAATTCGACAGTCCTTCGTGATCTGGGTGGCACTGTACTGAATTCGCCTTCCGCGATAACGGCTTACATCGATCCGGCTCTTGCCTTCACCGATCCACGTTTCGGCCAAGAAGCCGCACTAGCCGATTTTGATGCGACTCTGACTGGAGCACTTCAGTTTGAAAACAACGACCGTGCTTTCAACAATCAATTCGTTGGCGATGCGGGTCTCTTCAAGCAAGACTTCCACAACTACAACTGGGGTATTTCGAAACAGGCGGCGACAGGAGCCGTCTTCAATTTCCAACATGTGACTCTTTACGATTCGAACAACCAACTTTCGAATCGGCTGGGCAGCACTTCTTGGGAAACCTATTTGGAAGGTCAAATTCGGCAGCCGTTGCTACAGGGCGCGGGCACGGAATTCAATCGCATCGCCGGCCCAAATGCCCAACCTGGCAACATCAATGGCGTGCTTATCGCACGAGTGAGGCAAGATCTCAGCGTAGCCGACTTTCAACGCGGTGTGCGCAACCTTGTTGCGGACATTGAGAACGCCTATTGGGATTTGTACTTCGCGTATCGAGATCTCGAAGCAAAGATCGAAGTCCGAGACAAGGCTTTGGAAGTTCGTCGCGCCGAGGAAGCCAAGGGCAATGCTGGACAAGCGAGCGATGCCGCCCAGGCTCGTGAGCAATATTACCGATTTCAGGTCGATGTGGTTGACTCACTCAACGGGCGTCCCATTGAGTCAACGCAGACCAACAATGGAAGCACCGGTGGGACTTTCCGT
>JBCCKZ010000355.1:0-6052 GCA_039027135.1 Planctomycetota bacterium | reverse complement strand
TTCCCATCCCGGGAAGACAACCTGATTGGTGGTAGAGAACTTGTGCTGCTGCATGCTGCGCTGAGGTTGTAGGGAACGTCGCCGCCGACACTTGGGTCTCGACACTTGGGTCTCAGCCCTTGGGTTTACGCGGTCTTTCGTTCTCTTCCCCAACCTTTTTGCTCTTTAATGCGATGTTCAGTCGCATTTCAAAATGCTTGCACGAGATCTCATGAGGACGTTCGTTCTCCTCATCTTCGCAGCGGTGGCCGTAGGGTCTCTATGGTTCTTTGTCAATCGACAGACATCATCGACAGTTGCTCAAGGCAAACCCACCAAATCGAGCAACGCTCGACCTGATCCACCATCGGTTCTAGAACTGAATATACAGGCGAGGAAGAACCTGGGGCTTTCGGTTGCTGCCGCTCGTGCTCAGGAGTATTGGCGGACGGTCTCCATTCCGGGCATCGTGCAAGATCGGCCTGGGGTATCGGACCGCGGTGTGACATCGCCAGCTGTTGGCTCGGTTTCTGCGATTCATAAATTCGAGGGCGAAACGGTCGAGCCGGGCGATCGCTTGGTAACCATTCAACTCTTTAGCGAGTACCTACAAGCGACCCAAACGCAGCTCTTCAAGGCAGCCAAAGAACTTGAAATCAGCCAAAGCGAGATCGAGCGTCTATCTGGTGTTGCCAGTGCGGGAGGTGTCTCAAAGTCGAAAGTCATCCAGTTGCGTAACGAGGCGGCTCGCCAAGAAGCACTCATCGCGTCCGCGCGGCAAGAACTACTTAATCGTGGGTTGAATCCTGATCAAGTCGACCAAACTCAGGAGGGGCAATTCGTCTCGTCAATCGATGTGGTCGCACCACCGAAGATCGAACCAGGAACGGCTCCCAACAACACCGCTTGGACCGTTCAATCGAATTCAAACCCACAAGATAAAGGAGACAACGAGAGTTCTGTTTCCTATGAATTACAAACGCTGTCCGTGGAATTGGGACAGTCCGTTCAAGCGGGTCAACTACTGGTTTCACTTGCTGATCATTCCGAACTCTATGTGGTAGGGCACGCCTTTAAGCACGAATCGGATCTGTTGCAGCAGTGTGCTCAACAAGGCCGTGCTTTGGATATCGAATTCGGTGACGACGATAAATCCCAATGGCGAGATTCGGACCAGATATTTCGAATTCGCCATCTGTCAAACACGATCGACCCACAAAGCCGCACGCTCGATTTCTTTATCCCACTGAGTAACCAATCACGATCCTTTAATACGGATGACGAGACGTTCCTTGTTTGGCGTTATCGTCCCGGGCAACGAACTCGGATTCATGTGCCGCTTGAGAAATTCGAAAACGTCTTTGTACTTCCTACCGAAGGCGTGGCCTTCGAAGGTGCCGAAGCATTTGTTTATCGGCAGAACGGAGATTTGTTTAAGCAGATCTCCGTTCAGATTCTTTACAAAGACCGTCGACAAGTCGTCATCGCCGGTGACGGTTCGATAGCGCCGGGGAGTTATCTCGCCCAAAACTCAGGATCATCATTGCGACGCATCTTGAAGGCTCAGTCTGATAGTGGGCGACGACCAGGGTTCCACGTTCACGCCGATGGAAGCGTCCATGAGGCACACTGATCGATGATCGATTCGATAGTCCGTTCTTCGCTCCGCCACCGGTCGATCGTCCTGATCGTCAGTCTTTTGGTGCTTGCTTACGGAATATTCCTCAGCTCGCAGATGCCAATTGATGTCTTCCCCGATCTTGATCGGCCACGTGTGGTCATCATCACCGAAGCCCCAGGGATGGCGACCGAAGAGGTCGAGACGCTTGTCACGTTGCCACTTGAACTCGCACTGATGGGCGCAAGTGGCGTCCAGGACGTCCGCAGCCAAACAACGGCAGGCCTCAATGTTGTTTACGTGGAATTTGATTGGTCGACCAATATACGAGCCGCTCGCCAAACGGTCAGTGAACGATTGGCAACCTTAATAGGACGATTGCCCAACGGCATTCAGCCTCAAATGACGCCACCGTCATCGATCATGGGGCAAATCGTTGTTGCTGGTGCCTATTTGCAGCGTGGGCCTTCCGGCGGACGACTATCCACGCTGAAAGACAGCACATTGGCGGCGGAACTCCTCGTCTCCAACGGCTCTACCGACGTGAAGGTTTGGAGGGTCAACGATCGGCATGATCCAAGCAGCTGGGCACCTGTTGATTTTCGATTGGTCGAGTTGGAAGCCGACAAGTCTCAGTTTGAAGAGACTGCGCGCGCGGTCATCGACACCTCAAGTGGGTTGGCAGAGCTAACGTGGCTTTCCGAAAACCAAGCGATCCTAGAACTCCGCACGCTCGCGGACTGGGTGATCCAACCGCAGCTCGCCAAAATCACCGGAGTGGCCGAAATCCTTCTCCAAGGTGGCGATCAGAAGCAATATCAAATCTTGATTGATCCCACGGCACTCTTGGAATACGACGTCACCGTACAAGACGTCGTAAGGGCGCTTCGGGAAAGCAATATTAATACGAGTGGCGGCTTCGCGATTACAGGTGAAACGGAGCGTCCGATTCGGATTCTTGGACGACTCGGTGCCGGTTCCGCTCCGATCGTCGACGAGCTTCGTGAGATTCCGGTGGCTCGATATCCAAAGCGTAGCGTTTTGCTGAACCAGGTGGCTTCTGTCCAAGAAGGCCCCAAGTTCAAAAGGGGTGACGGTAGCATCAATGGCCGGGCAGGGGTGGTCATGACCATCGTAAAGCAACCCCATGTCGACACGCGAAGACTCACGAAAGAGGTCACATCGACCTTACAGCGAATTGAAGCAACCCTTCCGGTCAACATCAGCGTCAAAACGAATCTCTTTCAGCTAAGTGCGTTTATTGATCGGGGTGTCAGCAATGTGATCGAGGCATTGGTCATTGGGGCCGCCCTGGTGATCATTATCCTGTTGCTTTTCCTGACCAACTTGCGCACCACAGTGATCACGCTGACGGCGATCCCCTTGTCGCTTGCCATCACGATGATCGTGTTTCGCGCGACCGGATGGCTGTTTGGAAGCGAACTCTCTATCAATGTGATGTTTCTGGGCGGCATTGCAGTCGCGATGGGCGAATTGGTTGATGATGCGATTGTGGATGTTGAGAACATCCATCGTCGACTAAAGAACGCAGCACCCGCTCTCGCAAGCAGCGATCGTTCGTCTTTGGGGTCACACAATAAGATGAACATCGTGATCAATGCGTGTAGCGAAGTGCGTAGCGCGATTGTCTTCGGCACGATCGTTGTCATCCTGGTGTTTTTGCCGCTGTTTGAGCTATCCGGTGTAGAAGGGCGTTTGTTCGTTCCGCTGGGCTTGGCCTACATCGTTTCGATATTGGCGTCTTTCTTGGTTTCACTCACGGTAACGCCCGTACTTTCCTTCTACCTGCTATCGGAAGCAAAGAGTCCCCAAGACAAAGCAGATGGATTGGTTTTAAGGAGTCTCAAGTCCATGGCGACTCCACTGATTCGAATGAGCATGGCAATGCCAAGAGTCCTACTGATAACCACCTGGAGCATCGCGGCATTCGCGGCGTGGGAATTGACTCAGCTCGGGCGGGATTTTCTGCCTACGTTCGATGAAGGAAGTGTTCAGGTCAATGTGACGCTACCAGCTGGCTCATCTTTGGAAGCGTCCAATCAAGTATCCAGCAATATTGATGACGCGCTTCGCGACATGCAGGTGTCTCCGGATAACCCCAATGGACGCATCATCCACTTCGTTCGTCGCACTGGGCGAGCTGAAATGGATGAGCACGCCTCACCGGTAAACTTTGGAGAGTACATCCTGAGCATGAACCCCGATTCTTCGGAAAGTCGTGCAGAAATGCTTGCGGGAATCAGGCTAAGACTGGCTCAAGAGGTTCCGGGCGTGAGCATCGAAGTGGAACAACCTCTGGCTCACCTACTCAGCCATATGGTTTCAGGAGTCTACGCACAGATTGCGATCAAGATTTATGGCGATGATTTAAATCGGTTGATTTCGTCAGCGCGGACGATTGAAGCGACTATCAAAGATGTACCCGGGATCACCCCTCCGATCATCGAGCCTATTCAGATGACGCCGGAATTGCACATCGAGCTACGCGGCGAAGACCTGGCTTACTACGGACTCACTCGCAAGTTCGTCGCCGACACGCTTCAAACGGCTTTGCAAGGCGAAGTGGTTTCGGAAGTGCTGGTCGGTCAACGTCGATTCGAACTCTTGGTCCGTCTCGAAGAAGCCTATCGAACCGATTACGAAAACCTCGGACGTTTGCGGATTGATCTGCCTCATCAATTTGATCGAGAAGGTCAGTCCGTAGCGCCCGAGCGAGGTCAGATCGAACTGCGTGAAATCGCGACAATTGGTGAAGGCAGTGGTCCCAACGCTGTCAATCGCGAGAACGCGCGTCGGCGAGTCGTCATTCGTTGTAACGCTGAAGGACGTGATCTCGCCAGTGCGGTTACCGAGATACAAAATCGAATCAACGCGGAAGTCGATCTTCCTGCCGGTTACGTCGTTGAATTTGACGGACAACATGAAAGCCAGCAAAGAGCCACACGTCAGATTCTGATTTTGTCAACGATCGCTGTTGTCGGAATCTTCGCCGTGCTGTTGATCCTTTTTCCATCCGCGAAGATTGTCTTGCAAATTCTTAATGCATTGCCAACGGCTTTCATTGGTGGCGTGCTTGCCTTGTTACTGACGAATCAAACACTGACCGTTGCAAGTCTTGTTGGTTTCATCTCGCTTGGCGGTATTGCCGTCCGCAACGGAATCCTGCTGGTATCGCACTACATCCATCTGATGCATGAAGAAGGCGAGGCTTTCGGACATGCCATGATTTTGCGTGGCAGCCTTGAGCGTCTTGCACCGGTTCTCATGACGGCGCTGACAGCCGGCATCGCGCTTCTGCCCCTCGTGATTGGCGGCCAAGCGCCTGGTCGCGAAATCCTGTACCCCGTCGCAACGGTCATCCGTGGTGGTTTGATCACCTCGACCCTTTGCGAATTCTGCATCCACCCAGGCCTGTTTTGTCACTTCAGCGGTCAAGATGCGATCCGAATCGCAGACCCTGATTCAACAATTAAAGAAAAAGAAGATCGATGAGAATTGTTTTTGTTTTGAGTTTGGCTTTGATCGCAGCCGGCGGTTGTGGCACGTCCGAATCGACAGTCGATGATCATGGCCACGAACACGCACATGGTGAGGAACACGCACATGGCGGCCATTCTCATGGCGATGGTCACGAACACGGTGAATCTGGTGGACATGACCATGATGATCACGATCACACTGGCGGTGGGCACGCTCATGGTCCCGGCCCTCACGGCGGTACGGTGGCTGATTGGGGCGGCGGAAAGTACCACGTCGAACTGACGATCGATCACGACCAAGAGCAGGCAACGATCTTTGTGCTTGGCAGTGATGAGAAAACGCCAAATCCGATATCTGCGGAGAGCATTGAGTTGGCCATCACTGTCCCTGAGATGCTAGTCTCGCTTAAGCCGGCGCCCATCGAAACAGATGCCGACGGGAGTGCCTCTCGATTTATTGGCGGGCATGAGCTGCTGGCAACCGTCAAGGATTACTCCGGAACGATGACTGGAATGGTCAATGGCACGCCCTACAGCGGCGACTTCGAGGAGCACTCTCACTAATTCAATGCCTTTATCGGGGATAGACGCGATTGAGTAATCGTCGCCCTTAATCGCCACATGTAGCGAGACTCGCCAAGAGTTTCGGACCAGCTTTCGTAGACACCTTAAATACCGAAAGTCTGGGCGACATTCGCCACCTGGGCTTCACCCTTAGTCGCCGACCGTAGCGAGACTCGCCAAGAGTTTCGGCCCAGTTCGCATAGACACCTCAAACACCGAAAGTCTTGGCGACATTCGCTACCCGAGCTTCGACTCTATTCGCCATCCGTAGCGAGACTCGCCAAGAGTTTCGGCCCAGCTCTCGTAGCCGCTTCAAACACCGAAAGTCATGGCGACATTCGCTACCCAAGCTTCGCCCTTAATCGCCACATGTAGCGAGACTCGCCAAGAG
>JBCCKZ010000354.1:0-6057 GCA_039027135.1 Planctomycetota bacterium | reverse complement strand
GTCTTCGGGGGAGCTAAGTCTTGCTTCGCTGGCGTCACTCAAAAGTTGTTCGTCGGGAACGCTCGACCAGAGTGCAAAGGACAGGCGGCTGGCAAGTTGCCAAGGATCTAACGGCCCGGCGTGGGGCTCAATCCGAAAAAGGAAATAGGGACTAGAAAGAACAGCCGCGATGGCATCCTGCCGAGAAGCACCTGCGTCATCGTTTGATTGCAAAATTCGCTTGATCGCCAACCAGTCTTCCTCGGTAGGAGGCCTTCGATAGGCGCGACGCATTAGCGCGGATAATTCTTCGCCATGCTTTGCGACGTCTTCGTCAACACTGGAAACGGATACGCGATTCAACGGATGCGAGGGATTCGTTCTCGGACCGAAGAGCGTCACTTCAAACAAAGCCGGCCGCTTGCGGGGGTGTCGATGCCGATTGAAAGAGGCGTCAAAGGGCTGGCGACGAATCGTTGGAACTGAGTGATGATTGGCTTCAAACGTCGCAATGATCTCGTGCATCCCCTCCGAGATTTCAAGTTCAATGTGCAATGCAGCATCGAGAAGCGTGTCGTCCCCGCGAGGCGGCGGCTTGATCTCAAATCGATGCTGACGAACGCCGTCCACAAGCAGGTCCAGGTGATGCGTCCCGTAGAGTCCCTCGACTTTCTCGTCTCGGTCTCGTGTTAAGCGGAAGGCAAACTCGTAGACACCGGGCTTGGCGAAGTGGTGGCTGAACTTCACGCCGCCGCGAGAGCCAAAGGGCATACCGGGCAAACGTTGATCTTGAGTGAGGTCAGCCGGTATTCGAACCGTTCGGCCTCGGGATGAATCTGCTTTGCCGGGAGCCGCGAGGCTCGCAACGATCTGTGCTGCGGATAAATAGCGTTCAATCGCGGCGGGGCTGAGCGTGTCCGTTGTCAGATTATCGAACCCGCGACTCGACTCATCTTTGACCAATATCTCGTTGAGTTGAACAGGAAAGCCAAACAGATCATCGATCACATTGTGATACTCGGTTCGAGTCAATCGCCGGAGACGATTCGCGTCAGTCTTCGGCTCTGACTCAGTTAGCTGAGATGCATGGTGGTCGAGAACGCTCCCAAGATCGTGCAGGAACGTTTCGTATTCCTCTTCCTCGGGCCGCGGATACTCGGGCGGCGGCATTTGACGGGCCGACACTCGGTTCCAGATTTTTTCCCACTTGCCAACCCACGACTCGGAAGACTCGGGTGAGTTCCATCGCAAATCGAGCCCACGTTCTGCGTCTGGACCGTCATGGCAATCGACACAATGAGTTTCGAGAAAACTCTTGAGTTCACCCGAGGGTTCTCTCGCGACAGCCGGATTGCATGCGGCGACGAAATGAGTGGCAGCCAGTGCCAAGACGACGATGTAATTCAACGCACGCACGAGGCACTACTTGATTCGATACAAGTTGTTCTTGGTGCGAACCAGAAGCGACCCTTCATGGGGAACGGGCGACGCTGTCGTGAATGGCTCGTCATCGTCAAGCTCGTTGCTATGAAGCAACTTGGGTTCGGACGACGACAATGGGCCTATCACGTGTGTCGTTCCATTTTCTGACGTCACGTAAAGGTGGTCGCCCGCGATGAGCGGCGAGCTGCTGTAACCGATGCGGCTCTTTGGAATTCGCACCGTCCAAACGGAACGACCCGTTTTGGGATTGATCGCATGAACCGTGCCTCGGGGCGCCTCTTTGTCGATCAAAACGTAAGCCAACTTTCCATCAGTCGCTGGTGACGGCACATCGGAGCCAAGCCCTTCACGGTGCCAAAGGATGGCCTTTGTCGGATCGCTTGAATTCGCGATCAGTTTTTTTGCATCGACGCCTGTCACTGTATCACCGCGAGCGTAGGGACAGACAACCACTTGACCAACAACAACCGGTGAAGCGATCGAACGGAAGTAATTGTGTTCGGTTGGATTGAAACCTCCCAGTCGTCCAACCATCTTGCCATTGGCAGCCTCATGGATCGTCAAATGATCGGCGCCGAGTACGGCAAGATGATCTTTGCCATCGATGAAAATGGGAACCGGTGTTGAGTAACTTTGGGCGGCTTCCTCGGGTGCGTCTAAGTTTCGATCGACCTTCCAAAGTTCCTCGCCTGTTTGAGGATCAAATCCGACCAAATAGCTTGGGCCGGTTTGCATGACGGTGATCACAACGGCTGTGTCGGTGACGACCGGCGAGGAGCCCAGGTCCCACCAGAGAGTGTCCTCGCCATAGAGCGACTGAAGATTCTTTTGCCAACGAATTTTTCCATCCAGTTCGATGCATCCGAAGTCCCCGCTGCGGAAGTAAACGTAAACCGCGCCATCATCAGCGACGGGTGATGGGTTACTGCCGCCTCCCTTCTTGTGTTTGTTGCCGGTGTCATTACCCAAAGCGACGGACCAAACCACTTGACCGGATTCGAGATCGACTCGATGGAGTTCGTTCTTGCCGTTGTTTCCCGACGTGAGGAATGCTGCCCCATCAGTGATGATTGGAGTGCTGCTTCCACGACCTGCGATGGGAGCTTTCCAAGCGACCGAGCCTTCGCTCCATTGAATTGGCAACGTGGCTTGGCTATCAAATAGGCCTTGTCCACTTTGCCCTCGCCATGCAGGCCAGGCGGGTTCCGCAAAGACATTTGGGTCGATTAAACAGCACGAAACCAAGAAAACCTTGGCGAGCGAACGAAGCGACATGGGTGGGGATATCAAAGGAAGGGCGTGTGAGCTCCCCTAGCATAACAAATCGCGGAACCGATCGCTTTCGAAATTACCCTCCTCCGCTGGTTTGCCTTCGACGTCGTGGATGCTCTGGACTCCACCTCGGGGCGGCGACGGCGGAGATCAGAAATTAGGGTTGGGCCCTGCCGGATCGCACATCAATGAGGTGGGTAGAGGCAAGGCCCGGTGCGAAAACGACAAACTAACGCTATTTCGCTTTCACCGTTGTCTTGGGGCTGTCTTGGTATCCCAATCGGCATGCCATCGCTTCGACTGGCAACTGATCGTTGTCGAGAGCATCCGTGTAAAGCTGCCAATGGTCCTCGCCGTGTTTGCGATACACAACCGAGGATCCTTCCGTGCCAGAAGTCAGTAAGACGCCTCCATCGATTGAAGTGAGTTTAACGGAATCCGTTCGCGGAGTACCTTCCGGTTTCATTTCAGCCATCATAACAGCCTCTGGAATCATCCCCTTGTCATTGATTTCGACTTGCCAATCCAAGACCGCCTGCCGCATGCGAGCTAGACGATCGGCAAACTGTGGATCACCAGCGAGATTGTTGAGTTCCCATGGATCATTCTCCGTATCGTAGAGTTCCTCGGGTGCTTTGGTTGGCTTGAACCAGATGGACTTTTTGGCGTCCAACGTTCCATTCGCGTTTCCTTCTCGCCATCGCCGCATGGTTGGCATCTTGTCCATGTAGTCCAGATGCACGGCATACGTTTTTTCCATGTCGTAATTGCGAATGTACTTCCATCGACGGTCTCTGGCTGCTCTTTGGATGTCATAGACTTCATCCATTCGATCGCGATGAAAAAAGAGATAGGCGGGTTCGGTTTGGATCCGCTTCGAGTCTGCCGAGAGAAAGACACGCCCTTGATGGTAAGGGGGGACGTCGATACCGGCGATCTCTAGTGTGGTCGGAGCGAAGTCGATCGCTGTAACAAGATCTTCTCTGACTGAGCCGGGCTCGACCACGCCAGGCCACCTAACGATGACTGGAATGTGAATTCCCGTATCAAAAAGCCAGCGTTTGCCACGTGGTAGACCCATGCCGTGGTCACTCCAAAAGATCACAACGGTATTCTCGACAAGCCCGTCTTTCTCAAGCCGATCCAGTAAATCTCCAATCAATGCATCGATGTAGGTGATGTTGTCGTGGTAATGAGCCCAATCGACGCGTGTGGCATCATCGTCGGGGAAGTAGGGCGGCAGGCCTGTCATCTTCGATGGATCGTGCACGCTATCGCCGATGCGGTCTCGCACCCTTGCGTGCGCCGAGTCGTCTTGCCGAATCTTGCTCTCGTGACTTTGGGTGTAATTCACAACGCTGAAGAACGGTTGTTCAGGATCGCTGCGCTCGGCCCAGTCTTGATGCTTGTTGCCTTGGCGATCCCAGATCGAAGGTGCCGCGTTGAACTGATAATCGGTTTTGCTGCGATTGGTCGTGAAGTAGCCATCCGCGCGAAGCAGTTCTGCGAAGGCTTTCACGTCCGGAGGAGGAATGATGTTCGAACGCATGTGATGGGAGCCGATCGACGGTGCATGCATGCCCGTGATGATGCTACTACGCGTGATCGCACACACGCCAGCGGGCGTGAAGGCTCGCGTGAATCGGACGCCCTCGGTCGCGAGCTTATCAAGTGTTGGCGTGATCGCATTGGGATCGCCATAGCAACCCAAGTTCGCTGAAATATCCTCGCAGCTGATCCAGAGAATATTAGGTCGATCGTCCGCAGCACAATTCGTTGCGGTGTAAGTCGAGATCGCGCTAATCATTGCTACGTAGCAGAAGAAGAAGAAGAGCCTATCCGAGAACCGATCAGCCGATTGGGCGACTGCAAGCGGTCCACGTCGAAACCGGACGCTCACGCGTTTCGGCTGAAATTCTCGGATAGGCTCTAAGTTGAACAGTCTGATGGAATGCTTGAAATTCATGTTCGTATGGATTGCCTAGTTCAATGCTTCCGGATTGATGTATCGAAGGGCGCCGATTGCGGCTCCACCGAAGTGGTAGTCGCCATTGCGGGAATCGGGATTGTTTTGCTGGTAAACGCTTTTAAGGATCTCTGTCATCGAGATCGCTCGAGGCCCAAGCTTTCCAAGTAGGTCGCCTGCTCCGCACACTAGCCCTCTCTCATTCGCTTGGATGGCTTCCTTAAGGGGGCCGATGTGATCCGCCACGCTCGACAGTTGGCAAAGGGCGTAGGCAGCGGACATGCGAACGGCGGGCGATGGATCCGTCGTCTTCAGATCGATTAGCTCATCGATCGTCTTGCCTTTGAGTTTTGAAGCGTACTTTTCGTTTCCATTTGCCAAAGCCACGTCTCCGATTCCTTCACAGGCCAGGAAGCGAATCGATGCATCTTCGTCTTGCAAGAGCGTCGTAAGGGTAGACATGGCCGGCTCACCGAACTGACGCAATGTTCGGACCGCGATGAGACGATCGATGCGACCATCAGAACTTTCGAGCTGCTCGATAGCCTCTGAAATAGTAAGGCCAGCTACCTTCTGGGCCGATTCGGCAGCGACATTTGGCTGAAGACTCGGCAACGCCAGCTGAAGAAAACCGAGGATCAAGATGCCTAACAGCGAGTTTTTTGCTGTCTGCCTGAATGAAATTTCAGGTTGCATGTGGTGGGTCACTCTTAAAGCGAAAAAAGAAAATCACGGTCTGGCGACGCTCAAGCAGGTTGTGGGCCGTTGGTCGGACGCCCAGACTACCGCAATAGTGTAAACCAACCGGAGCGGCGAAACTTGACCCTCGAAGATGCTTTGAAAACTCACCGATGACCAACGAAAGCCTCAGTACGAGCGAACTTGCCAAGGCGGCGCTGAATCAGAAAGCTCGGTATCGCGTTGAAGGTAGTGAAGAGGACTTCGAACGGGTCGAGCCCATGCCGGTCAAGGCTCGTCGTCGAAGTCGCCGGTGGCTGGTTGTTGTTTCGGTTGCGATGGGACTGTTTATTGTCTTTTGTATCGGGCTTGTCACTCGGCAGAGCGAGGTGGCAACCGGCCAGGTTCGCGGATTGATCGAACATCATCCAACGGTCATCAAACACATTGGCTCGCTCCAGAGTTTTGATCTCGACATGGAGCGAACCGCGGAGTTGTCGCGTGGGGGGGAACGTCAGAGGCTCGCTTTCGACATCATTGGCGATAGTGGGGCTGGCAAAATCGTCATCGAGCAGAACTTAGTGCGCATCAACGACTTTGAAGTTGAATCAGCGGTTATGACGCTTGCAGATGGGACGGTCCACACCTTGACCGGCCCGTCGGATCATGAGAACGTTTTGGACCACGGAGGCTCCTAAGCGAGCCATTTAGATTCCATC
>JBCCKZ010000353.1:0-6078 GCA_039027135.1 Planctomycetota bacterium | reverse complement strand
GCAGTTTCCGGAAAACCCTCGAGATGACCAGATTGGCGAGACCTCCTCGCCAGGACGCACGCCCGCGATAGAGTCCGAAAGTCCTGTTCAGGATGTCAATCCCTATTCTTCTTCAGCGGGCTTTGGGCAAGACCCCTTCGAGGCTCAAGAGCTGACCTCGAGCGAGCCAAGCGTCGGCGTGGTGCCGAGGATCTGGACGCCTGTTGCAATGATCGGTCTTTCTTTGATCGTCTATCTCGTTGCTAGTTTTGTGATGGCGATAGTCGCTGTTTACGTCGTGCATGGTGGATTCGATGTTAAGCTGCTGACGGATCCACAAAGCCTTGCGGATGTCATGCGATCGCCAAAAGGCCTCCCTTTGATGGTGGTTGTCCCCCAGCTGTTCTTGGTGGTCCCTTGTTTATTGGCAGCTGCTTTTTCAGCGGATGGTTTTTTTAAGCGGTTGTCTCTTGTGCGAGGTTCTTGGCCGGTATGGGGCTGGTTCGCGGCGGCGGTGGCAACCCCTCTGGTGGGTATGATTAGCAGTATCTTGGTGGGTCTATTGGTCGATGAAAGTGAGAACCTTCGCGAATTGTCGGAAGTCTTTCACGAATTGGGCAACGCAGGTTTCTTGATACCACTGATCGCCATGATTGCGGTGACCCCAGCATTTTGCGAAGAGTTGCTGTTCCGGGGATATGTTCAAACGCGATTGGTGGCCGCGATGCCCGCATGGGTTGGGATCCTAGTAAGTTCGGTTGTGTTTGCTGGATTCCACGTCGATCCTGTTCACGTGATTTCCGTTTTCCCGTTAGGTTTCTATCTTGGATTGGTAGCCTGGCACAGCGGGACGATTTTTCCTGCAATTCTGGGGCACTTCATTAACAACGCGTTTAGCGTGGTCCTCGTCACTCTCGGCACGGCTGAGGAGGCTGGCGAGGTTCTTGCGGCGCCCGCGATAGGTTTCATGTTGGTTATCATTGGGTTTGGTTTTGTTGGCGGGTTGGGGACGTTGGCCATTGTGGCAACGCGTCGGCCTTCTTCGCCTCTATTTCAAACTCAGCCGATTACCTAAGCGGTGACCTAAGTGCGACTGCCCTACACGCTTGGCTTCGACCATCCGGAGTACCTTTGGTTGTTGGTTGGGCTGCCAGTGTTATGGTTTCTTGGTTGGCAATCGCTGGCTTCGCTTGGATCGTTTCGAAGAGTCTTGGCGACGCTGTTTCGTTCGGCGGTTTGGGTAGCGATCGTCTTGGCCATCGCGGGTGTGCAATGGATTCGTCGAAGCGACCGGCTGACCGTCATGTATTTGCTCGATCAGAGTGATTCGATTCCGGCTGAGACGCGTTCGGCGATGCTGGACTACGTGATCAATGATGTTCGAGCCCACCGAGATAAGGTTCGTGAAGATCGAGCGGGCATCATTGTCTTTGGTAGAGACGCCGCCATTGAGATTCCACCGTTTGATGATGACATCCCGGCGCTCCGCCGATTGGAGAGTCTTGGCGGACGCGTTGATGCGACGAATTTGCAGGCGGCCATGGATCTCGCCGGTGCTTCGATGCCGGAGGATACTGCCAGACGGTTGGTGATCGTGACCGACGGCAACGAAAACTTTGGTTCGGCTCAGACCTTGGCAACACGTTTGGCGCGCAGCGGCGTCGGCATTGACGTTGTGCCGGTCGTTCTTCAGAGCGATAGCGAAGTACTCTTAGAGAAGATTGATCTGCCAGAGAACATTCGCAAGGGGCAACCTTTTGAAGCCCGGGTCGTTCTGACCAGTCAGGCGGATCAGGAATCTGGGCGGCGTGTTTCGGGCCGGCTACGTGTGACTCAGTCGGTGGGGGGCCAAGAGAGTCTCTTGGCGGATGAAGAGGTCTCTCTTGAACCGGGCAAGAATGTCTTTCCTCTTCGGCATGAGATCGATCAACCAGCCGCTTACACCTATCAAGCCGAGTTTGTTCCTGATGATTCTGGTAGCGATTCGATTCGCGAGAACAACTCAGCTAGTGCGTACACTTATGTCCGAGGTTCAGGACGTGTGTTGCTTATCGAGAATGCGGCTAAGGCGGGACAACAAGACGAGTTCATTGAAAGCCTTCGCGATGCCAACATTGAGGTCGTCGTCCAAGACACCAACAACCTGTTTGGATCGCTTGCGGAGCTGCAAGCTTATGACGCGGTAATACTTGCCGGCGTACCTCGAGTCGGCGACGGCGGTGAGGGACAGGAAGTTTTTGCTTTCACCAACGAGCAGATCGACATGTTGGTTACCAATACCCAACAGCTAGGTGCGGGATTATTGATGACAGGCTCGCCAACGGCTCTTGGAGCTGGCGGTTGGTCGGGGACGCGGCTCGAAGAAGCGATGCCGGTTGATTTTCAAATCAAGAACACCAAGGTGAAAGCCGTTGGCGCGTTGGCGTTAATCATGCACGCCTCAGAAATGGCTAACGGCAATTACTGGCAAAAGGTAATTGCCAAAGCCGCCGTGGAGCAGCTTGGACCATCGGATTACGCGGGTGTTTTGCACTGGACCATGCAGGGTGATGCATGGCTTTGGGGGGGCGGTGGCATGCTTCCCGTTGGTGATAACCGCCGTCAAATGCTCGCGGCTATCGGTCGGATGACACCGGGCGATATGCCCCAGTTTGATCCGGCAATGAGAATGGCTGTCTCGGGTTTGGTGAAGACTCCCGCGGCGATAAAGCACTGCGTCATCGTGAGTGATGGTGATCCCTCGGCCCCCTCACCGGGTACGATCAGCGCATTCAAAAAGAACAAGATCACGATCAGTACGGTGGCCGTTGCATCTCACGGTCTAAGCGATTCACGCCAATTGCAAGACATCGCGTCGGCCACGGGAGGCAAGTACTACTCCGTTGCCAGCGGCAAAGCGCTTCCCAGGATCTTTCAACGCGAGGCTCGGCGAGTCGCTCGGCCACTCGTGTTCGAACCGTCGGGTGGCGTCGTTCCAGAGGTCGTCTTTCCACATCCATTGTTAGAAGGCGTGAGTCGGCAAATGCCGCGTATTGGTGGTTTTGTTCTCACTCAAGTGAAGGATAGTCCGCTCACGCAGGTTTTGATTCGCAGTCCCGAACCCGCGATCGCGGAGAACTCCACTGTGCTATCGGTGTGGACCTATGGCCTTGGGCGTACGGCTGTTTTGACGACGGATACGGGCGAGCGGTGGGCGACTGAATGGACTGGATGGGGTGACTACGACAAATTCAATTCGCAGTTGGTTCGTTGGTTGATGCGACCGACGGGTGATGATGGGAAATTGACACTAGCGACCCAGGTGCGTGATGGTGAGATCGAAGTGGTGGTCAACGCGCTAAGTGATGACGACGAGTTTTTGAATTTCTTGGATATCCAAGCAACAGCGGTTGGTCCTGACATGAAGCCAATTGCCGTCAGGATGCGACAGGATGCTCCGGGGCGATATGTGGGCACTGTTCCGGCGGATAAGTCGGGAAGTTACTTCGTCAACTTAGTGCCTGGGCCGGGTAAAACGCCGCTCTCGCGAGGGGTCACCGTACCGTACAGCGACGAGTATCGAATTCGAGAGAGCAACCTAGATCTGATGACTCGATTGGCTTCGCTTGAACCAAAGGGTGGACAGGCCGGTGTCGTGACTGATGCCTTGTCGCGACAGAATTTGGCAAGTGATGAGGCAAGCCAGCCCTTTCGAGATGGTTTGGCACCGGCTCGAAGCCTTCGCGATATCTGGCCGATCGTTTGCTTGATGGGCTTGATTGGTTTCTGGGGTGATGTGTTGATCCGCAGAGTTGCTATCGATCCCAGGCCCTGGCTCAAGCGTCTAAGGCGTCGGCGACAAGCGGAAGCACCGGAGTCGGTGAAACGATTAGATCGTCTACGGCAGATTAAAGAAACCGCCGATGACGGGGCTCGGCGAGGAGCAGCTCGGTACGAACCAAATCAAAGTTCACTTGGTGAAGCCGCCGGATCCAGTGACTCAAGTGCATCATTTGGTTCTGATGAGCAATCGCAACCTAAGTCGATTGGCGGAGCAAAGAGTGAAGGCGAAAGCCAGCCCGAAGCCGCGCCGAGTTATACCGAACGACTCCTTGAGGCCAAACGTCGTTCTAAACGCTAGTGTACGGCAGTCTTGGGTTTGTCTCATTCTCCCGACCGGATTTCTAGCACCACACGCTCTTTCACGTCGTAAAATCTGTTCTAGCCTTGTTTGTTGTGAAGGTGGAACATTCCAATGCCTTTGAAGGACGAGCCGAGCAGTCAATTATCAACGAGAGGATTGGAGCTAAGAGGCCACTAGCGATGAAGAATCCCTACTCACCTCCGTTGTCTGTCTCCAGCCGGGATTCTTGCGATGCGATTCCCGCGCCGTGGTATTTCACCTGGTTGGGGATCGTGGGAACTGGTTCTTGTCTGGCTTCCATAATCATTAGTTGTATCAGTGTGGTTCCGCCGGACGAGTGGATTCGCGACCTGGTCTGTGGCTTACTGCTTGCTTTTGGACTGAGCTGCATTCTCGGGGCGGGAAGTTTAGCACGACGTCGCTCATCAAGCTGAGGCTTGGTTCGGTTTCAACGAGATGTCTGATAGAGAACGACTTGAACAAATCATCTCAGAAATGACCGAGACGCTCAGTGAATCGCCTGATGAAGTCGAGCCGTTGGTCAGACGAGCAAGTGCATGGTGCCAGCTCGGGAGTTATGAAAATGCGATCGCTGACTGTGATCTAGCGTTACGTGCCGAGCCGGGCGACGCCAAAGCTCACTACGTGCGTGGTGTGGCTCTTGGCGAAACAAAGGCCCACGAAGATGCCATCTTGGACTTCGACGAAGCGGTTGCGTATGGCCTCGAAGGCGAAGGCCTCGATCACTGCCTTTACCGACGTGGGCGATGCCATAGCGCATTGGGGGATTACGAGAAAGCGATTGCGGATTTCAATCAAGCGATCAAGGGAGGGCAATGCCGCGCGGCAATACATCTTGCTCGGGGCTTAGCTTTTGCCAGAAATGAAGATCCCCTGAACGCGATTGCCGACCTCAGCGATGCGATTCTGCTAGGCCTTGATGAACAAAACCTACAGATCTGTTATTTCAGCCGAGGTCGATGCTACTACGAGACTCGCGCTTACGACGAGGCGATTGACGACTTTGATCAGGTATTGAACCGTGATGGAAAAGATGCCGATGCTTACTACATGCGTGGACTAGCGTTGGCGCAATCAGGTGAACATCGAGACGCGATTGAGGATTTCGCCGCAGCGATTGCTTATGGTATCAAGGAAGAGTTTCTGGTCGGCTGCTACTACAATCGAAGCAAGAGTTACCATTCGGAGAGAGACTTCAGCAAAGCGATCGATGACCTCAACGAAGTGATGCGTCTTGACACGACCCATCTACATGCACCCATGCGGCGGGGTCTTGCGAAAGCCGAACTCGGTCAATACCAACAAGCCATCGCAGATTACGATCTTGCGATTCTTAGGAAGCCAGATTCAGCCGATGCCTTTCACAACCGTGGGAACGAATGGATTCAACTTGGCAAATTCCGCAAAGCGATTGCTGACCTCACCACCGCCATTCGCATCGATCCCGAGAGTGCCGTTTCTTTCAACAGTCGTGGAATCGCATGGAATCGAAAAGGATGTTATTGGAAAGCTCTCGCTGACTACGAGCGGGCGCTGGAGTTGGATCCAGATTCAACATTGCGACGCTCAGTGCTGGCGAGTTTTCTAGTGAACTGCCCCAGCCGGCGGTACCGCGATGGGAAACGGGCGTTGCAGCTCATCACTGAAGTCTGCGAACTGAAGGGATATGGTGATGCCGCGATCGTCAATTGTCTCGCCGCAGCTCATGCCGAGACGGGCGACTTTGCGTCTGCCATCACATTTCAAGAAAGGGCAATCTCACTTTCAGAGGATGAGGAAGAGATTGAAGACATGCAATTCTCACTTCAGGGCTATCAGGCTGGAGTGGTTTACGTGTCACCGTCTCCTCCCTGGCGTCAACGATTCGCTTGAGCGGTTGACTGGAAGATCAGATAACCGTGGGGTGGAAGCCGATAGCGCCTGGAATATCTTCTTGAGCATGCAGCTTTCGTGCT
>JBCCKZ010000352.1:0-6078 GCA_039027135.1 Planctomycetota bacterium | reverse complement strand
GCACAAGTAGTCCCCGGAACAAAGATATTGAGTGATTTCCCTGTTCCAAGGTTTGCCAGGGAGCCATTGCCGGACAACTGATGTTCGTACCTGGGCAAAGAGGTCAACCGGACCAAAAAGCCATCCTCTTCGCAAGCGTCCAGGCCTCAATACTAAGATCTTTTCAGGCTACTTTCGACGCTCGCACCGATGCTGAGATTGAAGCCCGCATCAAAAGACTCATGGAATTTGTCGTTCGCTAAGTCGCCCGGCTCCCAACGTCAAAAGCATTGCTCCAGTCGCTGAAGAAAACGCTATACTGCTTCAAGCCAGGCTCAAAAGATCACGACTCAACCCAGACGACCGCGCCATGACTCGGTATCAATCACTTCACTGATGAACATCTGCTGGGCGACCAAAGTCGACTCTTGAAGCTGTTCTGCGGTGGCCTTACCCGCTTGGTTCTCCACCGCAAGCGTTCCCGTCGCATCCGATAAGAATTCCACTTTGTATCCTCGGTGGAAAGCTTGACGAGCGGTGGTGTCACAGCACATGTGAGTCATGTAGCCTGCAATACACACGGTATCGATTGAATGCTCTTTGAGCCAAGACTCTAGATTCGTTCCGGTGAAGGATCCCGGCAGAGTTTTGTCGATCAACAAATCGTAAGGCCGACTCTCCACCTCGGGATGCAATTGCCATTGATCGGAGTCCTTGCGAAAGATCGGCGACCCAGGATCCGCTTGATGATGCCGAACCAAGATCACCGGAACGCCGGACTCAGCGGCGACGTCCATCGTCTCAGTGATTTTCGACAGATGGCCTGAAGGGTGCGAAATCGGCAAGGCACCTTCGAAGTACTCCATTTGAACATCAATGACCAGCAGGGCTCGGTTTTCAATTTGACTCATTCGATTCCCAACAGTAATTCGAGGCTTGGATAAGAGCTCGCGTTATAGAGCATCTTGGAATATGACGTAGTCAACTGGCAAATACTCCCGCCCCAACCGCGTCCATGCTCACTAGTCTAGCGCGAAGCCAACAGGCTTGCTATCACCGAGTCATCGTGTCTTGGACTCGACCTTTGGCAGAAAGCGGCCTGTATTGACTTGCAACTTACGCCCCACCTGTATGTTTAGATTCTCTCCCACAACCCCCTTCAACGACTTTCCATGAAACTTATCTCTTAGATCTCGGGAAGGCGAGACAATGATTGTGGATTCACTTGGATTCACCCCTTCGAGAATAAACTCTCCCTTCGAATTGGTCGTTGCTCGTGGGACGACAACCGAAGGATTGGACAGCTCGCCATGGCTACTCCCATTGACTCTGACAGTAAAACCACTCAACGGATTCCCCTCCTTGTCGGTGACCCTTCCTGTGATCGATCCCACATCTACGCGGGGGCGTTCAAGGCGAATGGCGGGAACTCGGTAGACATCGTTTTCTTTTTCAACCGCCTTAAACAGAACCCGATTGAACGGAATGTTCATCGGCACGCTGGAGACAGACACCGTATAAACTTGTTTGGGCGCGACGATGACTCGATAATTACCATCGTCGTCTGTCCTGGCATTCGCGTAGGTTGTCATTCTCCCGGCCATCCACTGGCCTTTCTCAACCCGAAGCCAGACCACAACCGTAGCGTTTGCGAGCGGCTCTCCATCCAACGTCACCTCGCCGCTCAACTCAGCCGCGGATTGCAAATGAACCTCGTAGACAGCTTTGGGATCGAGTAAATCAAAACGGGGTAACTTTAACGTCGCCATTCTCGGCGGATATTCATCAACGCTACACGCTCGAATGAGCAAGCTATTTGACACTCCATGACTGAGCATCAGCGATTGCGGATAGGCGGATTGCTGTAGTGTCGGCGGACATAGCTCCGTTTCATTCTTGCTCGCCGAATCCAAACCAAAAACAGACACCTGAGAACCGATCGCGGGCATTCCATCTTCATCACGAACCATGACCTGAATCTCAGGCTTCGCGTCAATCTTGATATCACCCAGATCTTGGGTTGTTGAATTTTCAAGCCAACGTATCCGATACGAAAGCCTTTCTAAAGCGTTAGTTCCCTGTGTTGTTCGCGGATCGATCGATTGATGGCTTGTACTGTCCAAGATAACCATCGACATCCCTTCGATCCGGGGAACCTCCGCGAGAAACTCACCATCCGAACTCGACTTCACAACTCTCGTGAAGTCCGAACGGTGTGGTGAATCGCCTCGGCCAGTCAAACAGAAACAAATCTGCGCATCGGAGATGGGATTGCCGCTTTGACTATCGACAATGCGCCCTCGAACACTCGAAAGAGATACGGTTCCACCAACATCAACCGGCTTTTCCTTTCGAGTGCCAAACGAATTTGAAAGTCGCAAGGGAGACCAGGCTGAATCCGCTCGCTCTTCGATGACAATCTCCTTCCCTGAAGCTGAGCTTGCCACTGACATCCGATCAAAAGGAGGGCTCAGTTCCTTGTCATCACCAATCAAAATC
This sequence comes from Planctomycetota bacterium, assembly GCA_039027135.1. Classification (GTDB taxonomy): domain Bacteria; phylum Planctomycetota; class Planctomycetia; order Pirellulales; family Pirellulaceae; genus Rubripirellula. Next base: position 3,600 of record JBCCKZ010000352.1, on the reverse strand, counting down.
TGAAGGGGATTAAATTTTCGAATCTCATGGTGCACGTTTAACGAACAAACATGACCCATTGGTAGCGATGGAAATGCGAAGCGTCCCTCGTTGTCGGTCCTGACATGCGTTGGGAACTCCAAAGAAGCCAAATCAATCAACAGCCCCGAAAAACTCTGTTTGTGGACGTCAGCCCCATTCGTTGAAAATAAGTCGTCGACATAGACGACAACATCTTTCACCGGACTGCCTTGTTTGTCGATCACACGCCCAATGATGCCACTTGAAGGCCGCAATCTCATGTCGATCGCATCACTTTTCCAGACGATGGGTGAAACCTGCTTACCCTCATCGCTGGGTGTCAGCTCTAACACCATCTGCGAAGCCAAGCTCTCATCTTCGCCCAAGGCGCATAGGCTCCAATAGTTGCCTGAGCCTCGACGATTAACGAATCGTGCTGCAACTTGATCGAACCCGAATTTCCCCTGCGAATCGGTTTTTGTCTTGGCGATGACCGATCTTCTCTTCAGAAACTGAGTCGTGCTCACGCCACCAGCCGGTTGACGGGTTCGTTTGAACACAACCGTTCGATTCCTGCTCGATTCAATTAGCAAAAGCGTGGCGTTCGGTGCCGGCAATCCATCGACGGATCGCACCACTCCTCGCACCGACAAGCGACGATTGGGCGTTAAGTAGCGAATTGGCTCGATGGACTCGAACGCATCTCGCCACGTGAACGCAGACCCTACCGGAATCTCGTTTCGACTGACGTACTGCACGCATGCAATATCACGATCGTCCGCCATAGCCGGAGCCGCGAAGAGAGAGACGACCGCCAAACAGACTCGAAAACCTATCCAATCAACTTCGAATGCGCGAAACATCTAACCCCCCTTTGCATAAGACGTGCACCTAGATGTTATCCATCATGGCTCCGTCCTGGGAAAGGGTTTTCTGCTTGCCGATTGCTGCGCGATCGACTTTCCGGTTCGCCGGTTGAACCACTGATCAGCTCGCTTGGAATCATATGCCGGATTGGCAAGCGGCATGGCTGCAACAACCTCGCGTCGCCAAAGATCAAGCTTGCGTCGCAGCTGGCTGGCCACTTGTGTACGCGTCGACGCGAGATTTTTTGATTCCCCGATGTCTTCCTGAATGGCGTACAGCTCCAAGTCGCCGTTATCCAAGAACTCAATAAGCTTCCATTCACGGGTTCGAATCGCACTAGCCGGTCGGCTGTGGTGATAGTGCGGATGATGAAAGAAAACTTGCTCGCGAGTGAGCTGCGACTCTGGTGATTCAAAGACGGGTCTCAAACTAACACCATCAGTGGTTTGGTTTTGAGGTAGCTCACCATCGGCAAAGTCCAACAACGTCGGAAAGAAGTCGTGGGTTACCGCGACCTCCCGACAAACTTGGCCAGCTGGAATTTGGTTGGGAAATTTGACAATCAGTGGCACTCGAATACCTCCTTCGTACAGGGCGCCTTTTTCACCTCGAAGTGGAGCCAAGTCACTCACGATCGGATCCGATTCGGGATTAAAGTCGTATCGAGTGCGCAACCCGCCATTGTCGGAGGTGAACAAGATCATCGTGCGCCCGGTGATTCCCGATGCCTCGATCTGTTCGACAATGCGTCCGGTAAGGTCATCGATATGCTCGATCATCGCCGCGTAAACCGGATGGGGCACATGCGTATCTCCGTCACCAGGTGCCCCCGCGGCGATCGCCCGTTCACGGTACTTCTTGACCTTGTCACTCATAGCGGTCAGCGGAATGTGCACGTTGAATGGTGACACCATCGCAAAGAATGGCTGTGAGGAGTTCTTTGCAATGAACTCAGTCGTTAAATCCGCTTCAAAGTCGCTTCGATACTGAGAGGACTCTACCTGAATGTCTTTACGATTGGTGACTCGATAGTTAGTCGGACGCGAGGGCCCACCGATCGTTACGGCTTCGTCGTATCCTTGGTGCTGAGGGCCCTGCGTCTGATCACTACCAAGGTGCCACTTGCCAAAATATCCGGTGGTGTACCCAGCCTCTTTCATCGCCTCGCCAATGGTCACGATGTCGGATCGCAGCGCCATTGGAACAGGCGGCGTGATGACCTTTTCAAATGGCCGCCAGTGACCGGGTATGAATGAAGTGATTCCAATACGGGCTTGATTTTGCCCCGACTGCAAAGCGCATCGCGTTGGCGAACAAGTTGGACCAGACGCGTAGAAGTCGGTAAAGCGAATCCCGTCGGCGGCGAGCTGGTCAATGTGGGGAGTATCCACGAACTCATTGCCGTAGCACCCAACATCACCCCACCCCATGTCGTCCACGAAAATCAAGACAAAGTTGGGGGGTTGATCGGCGAAGGCATGACTCGTCCCGCCAAACAGCCCAATCAACAAGAGGAAATGGATGGCGTTGATGAAAAGAGATCGACTAGTTGGATGATTCGTCGCCGATATTCGGCGATCGGCGATTGGTTGCATCTCTCACTTTCAAGTTGGACGCTATTGGGGCTCAAATGAGTCAAGAAGTTTAGTCTGTCCGACATCGACGGTGGAAATCGTTCGAAGTCATTTAGCTATCGTCACACGAGAACTCAAACGCGGAGAGGCGGACAAACATAGAGCCCCATCTCGGCGATGAATTCTCGGGTAGCTCGCCACTGCATTCGTCGTTTCAATTGCATCAGGTTTCAAACGATAAATTCGCTGCATCCATCCGATCGACCATTGCACTCAATCCAGACTAAGTTCTTCAACTCCGCGATTCTCCGCTCCTCCGCCTCTCCGCGTTTAGACTTCCTATTCTCATCAAATCACGATGGCATCAGTCGTCAGCGACGCCCAAACCAAGAGCAACTTCGTGGAAAGTCTTGTTGCCCGCCGCATCTTTCTGGATTCGAAATCGGTCGCGTACTCGACCGTCCGGTGTCTTGGCAACGTAGCCGATCGCGTCATGGCTGACGTCAATCACCTGATAGAGTTGCTCGTTGGCGATGTGCTCGACAAATGGATCTTCGCCCTTGGGGTATTCCTTGAGCTCATACATCTTCGGTCCGCTGACTGAAACCACATATACCGGACCATTTCCATCGGGAGCCACTCGCAAGCCCGTCGCCACATTCGCCGTTGGTGACGGATTGCCCTCATGAGCTCGAATCGGTGCCGAGCGGCCGTAAGAGTGATCATGACCTTGCAGCACAAGATCTACACCGTACTTCTCGTAGAGCGGTTGCCAGTGCTTTCGCAAGTCAGGATTATCTCGGCCAAGGCTCGTTGAATAAACCGGATGGTGATGGGTGACGATGGTCCAGCGATTCGGATTATCTTTGAGTTGGGTCTCAAGCCATTTCGTATGAGCAGGTCGTTGTTTCGCTTTGATATTGGTATCCATTCCGATGACGCGAATCCCGTTAACATCGACCGAAAAGACATTCTCAGAGGTGCCTTTGGGACCGTTGCCTGGAAACTCAAACCTCTGCGCCCACCGACGAGAAAGCTTCCTGACTTCAGGATCCTCGCTATCGAATGAATCGACGTCGTACTCGTGGTTGCCTGGGACTGCAAGTTGAGGAATCATCGAAAAGACAAAACCTCCCGCGTTAAACCACTGCCCCCATTC
>JBCCKZ010000351.1:0-6089 GCA_039027135.1 Planctomycetota bacterium | reverse complement strand
CGGCCAGCCCGATCCCAGCTCCAAAGAGCGGCGTCATGACGTCGAATGCCAGCATTACGAAGCCGGGGCAGAGCCGGACGCGTTCTGGCTGGGTGCGTCTTGACGGGTGAGTGAAAGGAATCGTACAAGCGACGATTATTTTCGCTTTGCGTTTCTTTTGACACTCGAACCCCCAAGCACTCAATGATTGCAGGACGCTCAATGATTGCTCGAATTTTATTGCTTTCGATGCTCTTGGTTGGCGGCGTCTCGGCCGCCGAGGTGGTCCGCTACCGATCCGAGAAGTGGCAAGCCAAGCACATTCATGACACCGCCAAAGCTAAGACCATCGCGGCCACGCTGAAGAAGCTCGGATGCGAAGTGAAGGAAGAACAGCACAATGGTCACTTGGACGTGAAATACCGGTGCCCAAAGTGGAAGGACCTAGAACTCAAGACCCACGATGAAGCTCATCAGTGGGAGAAGTGGTTTAAAGACTACGGTTTCGAGACAGATCACAAACACTAATTCCGTTGTCGCCCAGACCTCTGCGATAGTGCGTTCGCATTGTCACTCAGACCACCTGGATGGCGCACGATGGATTTTTTCAAACTCCAGGGAAGGGAGAGCAGATGATATCGCCACACGGACTCTTATCATCAATCCAGTCAGCAAGCTCTGTCGTTGACCGAGTTGCCGGAGCCTTCGATCGTTGGACCGATCAGTCATCAAACTTCGCGGACGAGCTTGAGCTTGCTCAGAAGAATTCCGAGACTCAGCCAGCGAGTCTGCAGGATGCAGAGCTGATTGCCGAACTGAAATATCGTATTGAGGACAAAATCCGCCTACTGGGTCTGTCGACGAACCCCGGTCCGTCAGTGCGTGTCCTTGAAGGCGGTGATCTTGCGATCGATCCGGCGAGTTCAGAAAGCTCCTACACGGGTGCCATGCGTCTGAAGGCTGCTTTACAAGCTGATTCGAACATCCAAGATCTATTGGCCCAATTGCCTGAAGGATCGGTCATCACGCCGATCGACTCACGGCTTGACGATTGGCCCGCCTAAAGCGAACATTCCGCCTGAGCGAAGACCATTCGCTCGCCGGAGGATATGCGAATTGGCTAGCAGACTGATTCGAAATCAGTTGCCGCGCAAGCGGTTGCGGGTTCGAGTCCCGTGTCCTCCGCTACCACGAAACACCGTGTGGACCACTGAGTTCACACGGTGTTTTATTTTGCATCCTTAGTTTCTTCTTTGCCATCGGCTCTTCCGGGCAAGCGTCCGGCGTCACGTAGTGCTGACCTGAGAAGGTATTCAATCTGGCCGTTGGTACTACGCATCTCGTCCTCTGCCCAACGCTTGAGAGCATTGAGCACCTTGGGATCCATACGGATGAGAAATGCATCTCGCGGCACGAGAAACTTCCTTTAGTTGTGGAGAGTACCTGTGTTGACTACCGGTTGAGTGTGTCGGTCGCTGCAAAGCACGACCAAGAGATTTGAAATCATCGACGCCTTTCGCTCTGGGTCTAAGTCGACAATCTCTCGATCGGAAAGCTGCTCAAGCGCCGACTCAACCATGCCAACCGCTCCCTCCACAATCTTAGTCCGTGCTGCAACCACGGCATGAGCTTGTTGCCGTTGCAACATCGCCGCTGCAATCTCAGGTGCGTAGGCCAAATGACTGATTCGAGCTTCGATGACTTCCACGCCCGCCTTGGTCAAACGCTCTTGGATGTCTTCACGCAATTGCTCGCACACTTCTGTCGTGTTCCCTCGAAGAGACACCTCATGGTCTTCACTGTCATAGGGATGTCGGGTCGCCAAACTCCGCAAAGCCGCCTCACTTTGAACTGCCACGAAGTGCTCATAGTCATCCACTTCAAACATCGCTTCGACCGTATCAATCACACGCCAGACAACCACTGCCGAGATTTCAATGGGGTTCCCGTCTCGATCGTTCACCTTTGAAGGCCGACCCGCCGAGCGTGTCTTGGCTTTGACAATCTTCCCCTCAGCGTTTTTCTGCTCGGGCGTTGATGTGGATCCCGTTTCAAAATTCCGAATTCGCAGGCTCACGCGTTGTCGGCTGTAGAACGGGTTCGTCCAGAAGAATCCCGACTCTACCACCGTTCCTCGATAGTCTCCAAACAACAGCATCACTCTCGAGTCGTTCGGCGCGATCGCCATGAACCCAATGAGAGTAAGAATCACACATGGAAAACAGCCAATGAAACCCGCCAACAGCCAAAAATTCTGGGCATCACCTCGAATGAACGAAGTCAGGCAAAAAGCCCCCAAACCAATGAAACCAAAAACCAACACAAGCCCCACATAACCGCTTAACGGGACCACCTTCTTCTCGGCCAACATGCCTTCGCTCCTCATCAAAATGCTCACATCTGAAAATCGATACCAATGTGATATCACTTTGATATTCGTCCGTGTTGCCCAATCTTGGCTCCGAGGCGAAGAATTCCAAGGATTTTGCAAATCGGTGCCGCTAGCAAATCCCGAAAACTGATTCGCTATTGCTTCGTCTAGCTTCGACTTCAGGGTTCGGGTGTAGCGGAAGACGCCAAGTCCTTCGGTGAATATGAATTGCCAAGGCTTCGAACGCCGACACTCTTGGCGAGATTCGCTACTCAAAAAATGAAAATGGACGAAGCACTAGGACTTTTGAACCTGCTGACCCTGGGCAAAGCTGTAACCCGAGCCAGGTTGTTTTGATTTACAATCGTTGGATCACTCGTTGACCCCTCCGTCCCACCCTGCATCCGGCCCAACCGCCATTCGGCGATCTCTGGTCGAGCCATCAGCGAGATCCATCGATGAAATACGTCGCGCCGCTCGCCCGAGGTTTTGCAGCGATTGCACTAGCGATCGTTTTGCAATCAACAAGATCGTCTGCCGATTCAAACACGCGGTTCTTTGAATCCAAAGTTCGACCGCTGTTGGTAGAGCACTGCTTTGAATGCCATGGGCCGGAGGAAGAGAGCGGGGGATTGAGGCTAGACAGCCTCGCAGCAATGGTTTCCGGCGGTGACAGTGGACCAGCGATCATACCGGGAGATTCGCACAAAAGTCTCTTCATGAAAGCAGTGCGATATGAAGGCTACGAAATGCCACCGACCCAAAGATTACCTCAAGATGCTATCGAAGTGCTGAGACAATGGGTGGATGCTGGCGCCCCCTGGCCAGGCGTCGATCTCAAACAGATCCGGCCGATCCAAAAGCAAAGAGAGTTCTCACTAGAAGACCGCCAGTGGTGGGCTATACAACCCATTAAAAAGCCGTCAGTGCCCGAAGTGGGTGGCTCACTTGGACAGTGGGCTCAAACTGAACTTGATCACTTCATTGCACGACGCTTAGCCGATAACGAATTGGCCCCCGCGCCCCGGGCATCGAAAACAACACTCATACGACGTTTGTATTTCAATCTGGTGGGCCTGCCTCCAAGCCCAGCAGAAATCCAAGAGTTCCTCGATGACACTTCTAAAGATTCGTACGAGAAGCTTGTCGATCGGTTGCTAGATGACCGACGGTATGGTGAAAGATGGGCGAGGCATTGGCTTGATCTGGTTCGATACGCCGATAGCGATGGATACCGAGCGGATGCCATCCGACCTAACGCGTGGCGTTATCGGGACTACGTCATCGACTCGTTCAATCAAGACAAGCCTTACGATCGCTTCATGGCTGAACAGATCGCCGGTGACGAGATGTTCCCGGAGGACTCCCAATCGCTCATTGCGACGGGTTATCTTCAACATGGAATTTACGAATGGAACAGCCGCGATGCGGTTGGACAACGTGACATTCTGATCAGCGAAATGACCGATGTTACCGGTGATGTTTTCCTAGGCTTGGGAATGCAGTGTGCTAAATGCCATGACCACAAGTTCGACCCCATCTTGCAAGAAGACTACTTCGCCCTGCGTGCCTTTTTCGAACCGGTTCGTTTGCACACCGATGCGGATATTGCGACACCAGAGCAGAAAGCCAAGCATGAAGTCGCTTTGAAGCCGTGGCAGAAGGCCACAAAAAACATCCGTGAAAAACTCGATGCACTGCAGGCCAAGTACCGCGAGAAGTCACGATCGACCGCGATAGAGAGATTCCCTGAGTCCATTCAATTGATGGCATACAAACCATCGGAAGAAAGAACATCGGTCGAACAACAACTCGTTGACCTGGTCCAACGTCAGGTCGACTACGACTACAACCGGCTTGAAACGTCCATGAACTCGGAAGACGCTAGGAGCTACAAAAGCCTCAAAAAGAAGCTCGAAAAGTTCGATTCGCTCAAGCCGACCGGGCTGCCTACGGCTCGAGTCGTTCGTGACATTGGCATCGATGCTCCCCCCACGATCATTCCCAAAAAGCAAATTGACGTCGTTCCGGGATTCTTGAAGATCCTGGATTCCCGCACTCCAAACATCACAGCCGGGGACGAAACCACCGGCCGGCGAACAGCACTGGCCAAATGGCTCGGACAGCCCGAAAACCCACTTTCGACTCGAGTGATCGTCAATCGAATCTGGCAATTTCACTTCGGCACCGGCTTAGCGAGTAGTGCCAGTGACTTCGGAAGACTTGGCGAAGCTCCTTCCCACCCGGAATTGTTGGATTGGCTGGTTGGTAAGTTCGTCGAGGACGGATGGCGTCTCAAGCCGCTTCATCGACGCATCGTCCTTTCGAGCACGTATCAACAATCCTCAAAGCACGCCGACGCGGCGAGGCATCACCAAGTCGATCCCACCAATCGCTTGCGCTGGCACTGGAGCACCAACCGGTTAGATGCCGAACAGATTCGAGATGCATTGTTAGTGGTCTCGGGCAAGTTGAGAAAGGCAACCGGTGGCCCGGGGCAATCCGCCACGACGAGCTCGCGTCGAAGCATTTACACGTTGGTGCGACGCAACACGAGAGACCCACTGCTTGAAGTCTTTGACCTACCTCGTTTTTTCACCTCAACTGCAAAACGAGATCAAACCACCTCGCCTCTTCAGTCACTGTTGCTAATCAACAGTTCTCAAATGCTCTCATTCGCAACCGCACTCGCTGAACGCGTCTGCAGTGAAACGAATGGGTCACCAACACCCGACGTTCGCATTGTTAACCTTTGGACTCGAGTCTTTGGTAGACCGCCCAATGAAGATGAAATCGCGTCAGCGCTAGGTTTCATCCATCAACAATCGCAGCGGATGGGAGACAACCTACCCGATTCAATGGAACATGAAGCCTGGATCGACTTGTGCCATGTTTTGCTCAACAGCAACGAGTTCCTTTATGTCCATTGATAAAAGCCAGTTGCCATGTTCCCGCCGTGAATTCCTTGGTCGATCCGGTGTGGGCTTTGGATCAATCGCACTGGCGGGAATGCTGTCCAAGGATGCATTCGGTTCCGAGGAAACAGCCGCCGACGTTCTGTCAGATCCGGCTCCTCACCATACAGGTACGGCCAAGAACGTCATCTTCCTTTTTATGGAAGGCGGTCCCAGTCACATCGATTTGTTCGACCCCAAGCCACTTCTCAACGAACTCGCCGGCGAAACACTTCCCGAAAGTTTTGGAGAAGTGCTTACCGCCATGGGCGAATCGCGTTCACCCCTTCTAGCATCCAAGCGCAAGTGGCAACAACATGGCGAGTCGGGTTTATGGGTTTCCGATTGGCTTCCTCACACGGCCGAGATGGTCGATGACATCGCGGTCATCCGCTCGTGTGTTGCCGACGGGATTAACCATTCCTCCGGCGTTTGCCAAATGAACACCTGCTCGATCCTGGGTGGTCGTCCTTCGCTTGGATCGTGGGTTTCTTACGGATTGGGCACCGAGAATTCTGACCTGCCCGCATTCGTTGTCATGCAAGATAACCCCTCATCAGTGGTGAACGGACCCCGAAATTGGGGCACGGGCTTCATGGAAGCCGTGCATCAGGGAGTCCGTCTTGATCAAGGAAAGTCGCCCATCCCGTTCCTGAATCATCCGAAAGGCATAAGCCAAAGCCGTCAACGCGGTAAGCTCGACATGCTCGGCGAGCTGAATGCCCGCTTCGCCGCCGAGCACCCTCAGCAGACAGAATTGGCTGCGAGAATCGAGTCTTACGAAT
>JBCCKZ010000350.1:0-6095 GCA_039027135.1 Planctomycetota bacterium | reverse complement strand
GAGAGCATCTCGAGAGGGAAAAACGTTTGAAACTTTGCCTCACACGACGGCTCATCAACCAACGGCAACCCTAGCGTGGCCCTCAGCGTCTGGTCATCTCGAATCGCTCGCCGCAGTGCGGTTCGCCAATCAACACGCCCGGCCTCAGCAAGATGGGCGGGATCCACCGGGGCAACGCGAGGTGGCATTTCGGGAGCGCCAGCCGGCGAGTTCATCGATTGTGGTGAGCCGACGGTTTGAAGCACGGTACGAGACCAACAAAGGAACTGAAATACTTCCCGAAATAGCGATTCGGTTGCCCTAGGCTAAGGCGTGTCGGGCTGATGGCCAATACGATTCCAGGTCGCTAAACTCTCCGACTCATCGCATTTCCAGTCTCCGCAAGGTTCCGTCCCCGATGGCAACATACAACACCAGCGACTTCCGCAAGGGCTTGAAAGTCCAGATCGATGGTGAACCCTACCTGATGACCGACATGCAATTTGTCAAACCGGGTAAGGGTAACGCACTCTACAAATGCAAGTTGAAAAATCTAGTTCGCGGAACCACTTTAGATCGCACTTACAAAGGCGGCGATTCGCTGGAGTCAGCCGATGTAGAGACGACGAGCGTTTCGTTCCTCTATCGCCAGGGCGATGACTACGTTTTCATGCACCAAGAGACTTTCGAGCAGTACGAAGTGGCAGGCGACGTCGCGGGTGACATTTGGAAGTACCTCAAGGACGGCATGATCTGCACCATGACGCTGTACAACGGCAACGCGATTATCGTTGAAGCCCCCATCCAGGTCGAGCTCGAAGTAGTCGAATGCGCTCCGGGAGCCAAAGGTGACACCGCGACCAATGTCACCAAACCTGCCAAGGTGGAAACCGGAGCGGAATTCACCGTGCCTGGTTTCATCAAGGAAGGCAACGTCATCAAGGTCGACTCGCGCACCGGCGACTACGTCGAACGCGTGAGCAACTAGATCGTTCACGGTGACTTCGCTCTACCTTCCCGAGCTACGTGAAGCGCTGGCTGAAGACAACGCGGACGAGCTCCGGGAATTCTGTACTGCGCTCAACCCAGGCCGAACCGCAGAATTCATGGAAGGTCTCGAGGATGGGCAACTTTGGCTGGTGCTGCAGCACGCCGAAGCAACCCGTCGGGCGGAGGTCTTTTCCTATTTCGATATCGATCGTCAGATCGCAATGCTCACCGAGCAACCGGTCGCGCAAGTGGCCGAGTTGGTGGCGGAAATCCCGCCTGATGATCGAGTCGACTTACTTCAAGAACTCGACAGCGAAAGAGAGGATCAGATTCTCTCTCGGTTGTCTCTTGATGATCGAAGAGACATCCAGCGGCTTCGTTCGTATGAAGATGACACCGCTGGATCACTGATGACGACTGACGTGGCCAAGCTACGTCAGCACCTCAGTGTTCAGCAAGCGCTTGAAGAACTCAGCCGTCAATCCAACGAACTAGAGACGATCTACTACCTTTACGTCGTTGACGAAAATGAACTCTTGCGAGGGATCGTCTCGACGCGGCAATTGGTGTCGTCACTATCGCGTCCCAAACTCACACTTGGCGAGATCATGGAGTCAGACGTCATCACTGTCCTCGAAAGTGATGACCAGGAAGCGGTCGCCAAGAAGGTGGAACGTTTTAATCTTCTAGCCATTCCCGTCGTCGATACGGGACGCAGGCTACTGGGCATCATCACCCATGATGATGTCATCGATGTCGTGCGAGAAGAACTCGCTGAAGACGCTCAGAGGATTGCCGCAGTTGCGCCGCTGGATCAAGAATACCTTCGTGTTCCTCTGTTAACGCTCGCGTGGAAGCGTGGTCTCTGGTTAACGATTCTTTTCTTCGCCGCACTGTTAACCGCTTTCGCATTGCAGCACTACGAAGAAGAGCTGGCTATGTACGCTTGGTTGATCGCGTTCATTCCCCTAATCATCTCCTCAGGCGGAAATTCGGGAAGCCAATCAGCCACGCTCGTAATCACCGCGATGACCAGCGGTGATGTCAATTTTACTGATTGGCCTAAGGTAGTTTGGCGTGAGCTGGCCGTATCACTCATGCTTGGCGGCTTCTTGGGCACGATTGGCATGTTAGTGGCACTCAAGATGGCGCCCTCAACAATCGATGCTTGGGTCATCCCACTGACATTGGTGTCGATTGTGGTGGCGGGGTGTCTTTGCGGTGTTTCCCTGCCGATGGTCTTCAAACGCCTCGGCCTCGATCCGGCAATGATGAGCAATCCTTTCGTGGCAGGTATCGTTGACATCCTCGGCATCGTGATTTACATCAACATCGCCCGCTGGATCCTCGGCTAGCCCGTCGAACCTGACGTCTTGCTGACTCGACTCAATGCCTATCCGAATACCTATCACCCAACTGGGTGTTAGCGAGAAGCTCCCTCCGAAACCGGACACTAGCGTGTTTCGGCTGAGGTTCTCGGATAGGTTCTTAGTTTTTCACAGATGCGGCCAGGCCTCGCAGCTCATCCAAGACGAGGCCTACGCTTTCGTCTGCGTTGCAAAGCACGATGAGCGTGATGCTTTTGTCCAATAAGATCGAGAAATGAGCTTCAATCCCCGGGAATCCACCACTGTGTCCGACCATTAAACCGGAAGGCGAGCGATTGATTTCGAATCCGTAACCGTAACTTGGTGACCGAGGCTTTGGAGTGACCAATTCTCGAGTGCTTTCCAGGGTGAGCAACTTGCCGCTCGTCAGCGATTCGGAAAATTTGAGAAGGTCCCCAACCGTTGAATAGCCACCGCCCGCCGGCCCACCTTTGATCACATGCAAAAACAGGTTGTTTCGCAACTTGCCACGATCATTCCAGTAACCGAACGCAATATTCTCATTGGGCACATCGAGATCAAAGCAGCCCGAGCTATTCATTCCTGCTGGAATGTAAATGTTCTTGCGGACGTACTCGTCATAGCTAACACCTGCAATCTCCTCGATGATCGCACCAAGGAGCAAGAAACCGGTATTGCTGTATCTCCAACTTGATCCAGGCAAAAAAGCAAGCGTCTCATCAGACAAGAGTACTTTGTAATCCGATGTATTGCGAAACCTCGTTCGTGCTGACTGTTCAAACGTTTCGTTGAAATAGTTTCCAAGGCCAGAAGAGTGACTTAGCAAATGCTTAACTTGGATTGTTCGGCTCACCTTTTGGGGAATCCAAGTTTCATCCAAGTACTTTGAGATATGATCATTCAGCGATAGCTTCTCGCGTTCGACTAATTGCATAACGGCGACTGCGGTGAACATCTTATTCATCGAGCCAAGGTTGAACTTCGTTTTGAGCGTGTTTGGTATCCTGTAGCTCCGATTTGCTAATCCGTAAGCTTGGGCAAACACTGGTTCAGAAGCCCGAGCCAGCAAAACGGCACCCGAGAACCCTTGTTCTTCGGCACGTTTCATTAGTACCGATGCACGTTCTACAAGTTCAGTATCGGATTGCTCGGCAGGTGCAAGAGCCGCATCCTCACCTCGATAAGGCTCGAGCTTCACCGCATCAATCAGATTCTCGGGTCGTGGAGTCAGATAGAGCGTGAGAAGAATCTGTCGTCCATCCTTAGCTGAGAGTACGCCCGTAATCTCGCGACCGTTTTCGGCCAGAACTCTGGTGAGTTCAAGCGTGCCAAACAACTCGAGCCCACGTTTACGAAACTGCATCCGTGACTGAGCGGCCTCTTGTGTCTTGTCTCGAAAGGCGGATGGGTTGAACCGGGCTGCCTGTGAGTCAACTCGGGAGTTCATAAACTCGATCCAGCCCGCAAGCAGCCGGCCTGCCGTCGTGTCCGGTGCAGCGACTTCCTCGGCCATCGAGTACTGAAATGACAAGAAAGCCGCAGTTAGCAGAACCGATCGCGTCAATCTTGTTTGGAGAGCACTAAACATTTTTTCAACCATCCTCTTTGATCTCTTGAAGTTGCTTTTGGACCGATTCCAGATTTTCTGTTGGAAGAAGGCTCTTGCCTCTCTCGGATTTCCCTGGGGATGGCGGAACGGGAGCACTATCAGGAGCCAGCGGAACCTTGGGAGCGTTAGATGGTTGCTGTAGCGGAGGAGCTCTCCGGCCATCAAACAGTTGAGGCGAACGACACCAAGCCCCCAAAAGCGCGATGCTCAAAACGATCGCGAATGCCACGGCGGGAGAGAGGTCTAATCTCGATTTCAAATCCGGTTCGCTGACTTGCCAAATTTGATCTGCATCTCCGGTGGGTCCGGACGTTGTGGTTGCCCGATGGCGGTCCGAATCTTGCATGTAATGGATGAACCTCTTCCAATCATTCGGTGAGGACGCGTAGGCTTCCAATCGACGTTGGCAATACTCGCACTCATCCAAGTGCCTGTATGCCCAATCCACCAACTTAGGATCTGCCTGCTCGCCGAGTAAATCAACGATTTCGTTATCAGTAAGGTGCCGATCATCACGGTGCATTGAGCGACTCACCTTCACACCCATCCGTCGATTCCGCGAGGCGTTCTTGAATCATGCTCGTGATTCGAGACATGATTCGAGATCGAGCAACATGGATTGTCCCGCTTGAAATCCCAAGTCTTTTTGCCGCCTCCGGGATAGTCTCACCAATAACCGTGGTCGCCCAAAAGGCTTGCCAGTTTATTTCGGCAACAGTTCTCTTTACCTTTTCACAGGCCCAATCGAAGAGTTGCCTCTCGTATTCCAAGTGGAACTCTCTCATCTCTCGCTGATTCGGATCGGCAATCTGCTCTAGATCTGCAGCCTCAAGGCTTCGGCTGTGACGTTGATTTTTCCGGATGAAGTCGATGGTTGTGTTACTTGCCATCCGATACAACCATCCGCGAAAAGTACCCGATGCGTTTTCATGGTCGCGTGACTCGACGGATGTCAGGACCTTGGTTAGGACTTGCTGAGTGATTTCACTGGCGTCCGAGTGCTGGACGCCTGATCGGGATACCAAATTGAAAACCAGCGGCTCATAGATCTCAACGAACTCATACCAAGCTTCCTGGTCCGCTTTGTCCCTGAGCCGTCCGATCAGGCTCAATCTCGTCGTTTTTCCTTGTATTCTCATCTTGCTTCATCCTAGTAGACGAACAGAGATCGACGTTTCTTGCGCGCAAACGGGAAAAACCCGAAAATGATTTTCCTCGCCGAGTCCACCGCGACCGGGCAACGAACTTCGTGCCGACCTGCTTACTCGAAATCACTCGTAGAATTCGGTGATGCTCTTCTCAGATGCATCGATCTCGAATGAGCTATTTGTCACCGGCTATTGAGTATGGAATCATCGCGGGACCATCATTTCAGGTCCCGACGCATACTTTCGAAGTCCCATACAAAGATCGCATTCTTGTTTCGATTCGAAGTGGTAAGCAACTGCTTGCCATCCCGCGAAATAACAACTTTCACTGGAGGTGGCACTTTGATTCGCGAGTACTCTTTCCCACTCCCGGGATCCCAAATCAGCAAATCTTGAACTGAGTCAATCGAAAGCATCCATTCGGTTCCGGGAATGGCAAGAAGCTCGGTGCGGATCATCTTGGTGTCTCGAGAGTCCCTGACGACTTCATAAGTCTCCGCGTTCCAAACCACCGTGCGTCCCTTGCCGTCCATTCCAAACACTCGTCCCTGACGTGATTCGTATGCCGCATAAGCCAACTCGAATCCTTCAATGTGAAGCCTTTTCGTTTCGATGAGCGTTTCAGCATTGGCGAGAACAATATCTCTTCTCGCGGGCGATGCAAAGGCAGCTAGCTCGGCGTCCGGTGTGACTCCGCGCAAATCTTTCAAGTGATTTACATTAAGCTTCGCTATAATATCCCCGGTCGATGTGTCGCGCACCTGCGCGACCTCGGCGTGTTTACTGTGGAGTGCCAAGAGACGGTTTGGATTCGCTAGTGGCACGATGGAAATCACTCTTCCGCTCGATTGCCACTCGATCTTTCGACTAGGCAAACTGACTTTGATCAAGGCCTCGGTACCTCCACAGTAAAGGCTCTTGGAGTCATTCGAAATCGCTAGCCCACCAAGTAAGCTCGAAAGTTCGGTTTGATAAACCACTTCGCTATCCCCCGTGGCAAGATCCCAACGGAGTATTTGG
>JBCCKZ010000349.1:0-6097 GCA_039027135.1 Planctomycetota bacterium | reverse complement strand
ATTCTTGGATGCCGATGGAAATCGACAAGGAGATCACTTCGGGTAAAAAGATCAAGATCCTAGCCAACAGCGCTCAGGTCGAACTTGAAGAAGGCAGCGATCAGATCGGCCTAGTGATGCGAATCGACATCACGCTCCCTGAAATTGTGGCACTTCCGTTTGCTAAGCCTGCCGTGTTGGAAAAGAAGGACCTCCCAACGCTACCCGGATTTCCAGGACCACCTGGTTCAAGTCGAGGGCCGAATCCGAGTGCGTTGACATCCAATTCGCAAGATGACAACGTCGACGAAAATTCGAAGGAAGCGAGTTCGAATGGCAGCTCGTCGGAAGGAAAGAAGCTGAGCGGAACGGTCTCTTTGAAAACGGGAGTCCGTTATTCTTCAGAAGAAGCGGCCTTTTATTGCCAAAATGCAGAGGTTGTGGAGCTCACGGTCATTGACTTGCCCGAGAACCTTGTGCCGAAGGCCAAAGAGATCTGTGAAGCGGCAATCAACGCGTACTGCGATGAGAAACCAGTTTACCAATTGGCCGACGACGAAGGTTGGGCATCGATGGCAAAGGCCAACCTCAGCGAAGTGACCATCCAAGATGGTCAACTTCAAATTCGTCTTGGCAAAGGTGAATGATCAGAGATGCCAGGAGCCTTCAAGGTAAATCGTCATGCCCACTCCGCAGCATCCCTCATCAAAGGACTTGCGTGCTTTTGTCCTTGGCCTCTTGAGCGAACGGCAAGCTGAAGCGATCGAGAAGCATCTCGAATCTTGTTCGCAGTGTACAGCGAACTTATCAAATGAGTCTTTTGATGACCCACTGGTGAAGTTGTTGAGGGTCGAGGGTAGGCACAAAGCCAAAAGCGCTTCCTCTCGCGAATGCCGGTCGAAGAACTAGCCCAGCTCGCATCCGCCGTTGAATTCGGAAACAGGGAAACTCGAGAGTGTGATGGCCAACAGGCGTTCGATCCATTCGCACGAGCATCCCACGTTGGGGCGAACATCGCCTAACATGGGATAGGTTGAAATGAGTGGTTGAGCTTATTTCGCAAGTCGATGCCGCCAAGTCAGGTAGGCTTCGAAGTTCGAGAATCGAGAGGAATTTCATGGGACAACGACTTGATCTACTTTTGCCTATTGTCTTGCTTGCAGCGATGTCTCCATTCGCAAACGCGGATGAGCTCAAACCTCTCGCGGAAGTTGGTCAAGTTGTTCCTGATGCCATATTTCGCTACGTCGAACGAGAGGAGCCTGACTATTCGTGGACGATTGACGAGAGCATCGAGAATCAGCAGGGAGCGATACACCAGGCCAAATTGGTTTCTCAGAAATGGCATGACGTTATTTGGGAACACGATCTCTACATCTATGAACCAAAAGTGGTTCGCCACCCGACGAAGGTACTGCTTTATATCAATGGCGGTCGAAGTGGGCGAAAGCCAAACCAAAGTAGCATGGAGATTGGACAGGCACTCGCCAACGTGGCCGGTGCAAGAGTAGCATCGCTTCATCAGGTTCCCAATCAACCGATACTCAACGGGCGATATGAAGATGACGCCATTTCGGAAACTTGGTTGAATTACCTCGAAACCGGTGACGAAACATGGCCGCTTCTGTTTCCCATGGTCAAGAGTGCCGTCAAGGCGATGGACGCGGTTCAGGAGATGGCACTCGAGCATCGAAATATCAAGGTCGATGGATTCGTGATCACTGGGGCTTCAAAGCGCGGGTGGACGAGTTGGCTCACACCGGTGGTTGACGAACGGATTGTTGGCACCGCTCCCATGGTGATTGATATGCTCAACCTTAAGGTGCAGATGCGGTACCAAATGGACATGTGGGGGAAGTTCAGTGACTCCATTCGTGACTACACCGAGAAAGGGCTTGTCAAACTGGGTGAGGAGACCGAGCGTGAGCAGAAGCTTCGCGTCATGATGGACCCTTACACCTATCGTTCGCGATTGACGCTTCCCAAGTTGATCGTCAACGGCGCGAATGATCCTTATTGGTGCACGGATGCCTTAAACAATTATTGGGACGGTCTTGAGGGAGACGATAATCATGTTTTGCAGCTTCCTAATGCCGGCCACGGATTAGACGGCAAGGAAGAGCTCGCACTCAAGTCGATTGCCATGTTCTTTGACAGCGTCGCCAGTGGCGAACCGTTTCCCAAACTCGAATGGACTTGGAACGAGCCTGCCGGCAAGCTGACGATCATTGCGGATCCCATGCCGAAAAGAATGCAATTTTGGAAAGCCGTTTCAAAAGACAAAGACTTCCGCAATGATCGTTTCGTTGCGGAAGAAATCGTTCCTGACGGAAACACCTACACCGTCGTAACGTCTCCTATCGACGGTGTGTATCAAGTCATCTTCGCGGAGGCATCCTACGAAAGAGGCCCCATCGAGTACTCGCAAACGACTCAGATTTGGCGGGTTGATTGAATCCAAATTATTGGTTGGATCGGTGATCCACTAATAGCTCTATTTGGCGATCTTTGATCGTGTTGAGAGACACTTCGGACTGGAAACGACCGATTTTCGCTTTTGGTTTACGGACTTCGTAGTTCGGAATTCGCACACCAAGCAAGAAATGGTCATCGGCCACTCCACGAAGGGTGAAGCGAGTTCCTGACGTCGTCCCTTCGTCTATGCGGATGACGCTCGGGCTGCAGTTATCGGTGCGTAGGTACATAGTGCCCGCCGAACTAACTGGCTTGCCATCTTTCGTTTTCATGATGATTCGTAGCGGTTCAACCTTTGGCACTTCCAAGCTACCCAGGTCAATCGTTTCACCATCATTCAGTGTCTTGACAAGCGACTCTCGCAGAGCCTCATCACAGTCAAAACCACCGAGGGAGTAAAGGCTCCACTCGACTTGCGGTATTAGGTTCTTGAACTCGAACCGCCCATCCTGATCAGTCGTGCATTGATCTCTTTGGCTCTGTCTTGGCAAGTAATCCATGTGGCGATTGATTGAGAGACGCATTCCTTTGACAGGTTCTCCTTCGCGCAGAACCTGGCCAATGATGCTTGTGCCTTTTGGCACGCGAACCGTTGGGGAAAGACCCATGGACTCATTCCACTGCCATCGAAAGGGAGCTCGATCCTTTGCCAAGAAGTCGAAAATGATTTGATCGTTCGATTTTGGAATGGCGACTAAAGCAATACCGTTCTCATCCGTTCGAGTTGTTGCGGTGGGCTTTGTCTCGGGGCTGTCTGAACCACTCGAATAGCCCAACCAACGGAAATGGTTGATGAGGGCATCAACGATTGGTGCACCTTCTTCATCAATGACAGATAATCGGATGAGTTTGCGTTTGGGATCTTCGGCATCCGTTCTCGAGAGTATGAACTCGCGTTTCGCCGTGGGGCCGCTTGATAGACGCTCTGTGAAGAGAGGGTCGAAACCGGGAGCGGCGATGACGAATGAGATGCTGTGTCCGGTTCGGTTTGATTGGTAGCGAAAATTGCCTTTCTCATCCGTTCGAACGTTGTTGCGAAACTCACCCTCGCGGGAGAACATTCGCAGCAATTCATCT
Organism: Planctomycetota bacterium; assembly: GCA_039027135.1. Taxonomy (GTDB): domain Bacteria; phylum Planctomycetota; class Planctomycetia; order Pirellulales; family Pirellulaceae; genus Rubripirellula. The sequence goes on along the minus strand of JBCCKZ010000349.1, from coordinate 2,566 downwards.
TGCCCGGTTACCGAATGGAGTCCAGCGACATACGCATTCTTGATAGGCTCACCGTCTTCATCGGAGACTCGTCCGTTGATGATGAAGCTTTGTAGTAGGAAGATGAAGCCAACTGCTGATCCCGTGATCCAACACATCTGTGATGCCCCTTGTTTTGGTGATTACAGAAAATCTCGTGGAACGCTAGAAAACCCTGACTGGATTTAGCGTGCGAATTGGTGGTCGCGACGCTTTCACTTTAGGCAACGTGAATCGAAGGTCGGTTTGACCTGCTTCGACTTCGAATGAAGCAGAGCGAACTCCAGAAACGACAGCATTTCGATTGGGGCGTACGTTCAACTGATATTGCCCGCTGGGAATACCTTGTATGTCAAAACGACCTTGGTCATCGGTGTGGCGAATGTTCGATCCTTGAAAATCGATCCATCGGGTCGTGGCGTCGTTGCTGTAGGGTTGCGTTCCAGGCAGACCGATACTTAGTTCTGCATTGGACACCGCCCTTCCGTCTTGATCTACAACGATACCAGCGAGCTGTTTGTCACCCGAAATCAAATCGACGGCGTCGCATTCATAATCACCGTCCGGCATCAACTTTGGCGAAAGCGTGCTTGCCATGTGTTGGCTATCATCGCTTCCTCGCATGATTAGAAAATAGAATTGGTCAGGTAGCACCGTTGCTTCGAAGACCCCGTTTGGATCCGTCGAGATGTTGCCCAGTTCATAGCTTTGGTAGAGCGCCCTCGATGTGAAGTTCTGAATCTTGGGTGAACTTCGGTTTAGCTGCAGCCGAAAGTTTGGCCAGGGCTTCCCGTCTCGTGTGATCTTTCCAGTCAGCTTGACTGGCTTGGGAAGTATCAAGGTACTGTCGTCCATTGAACTGAGCCTGAGTGGAAACTTGAGTCGAGGCTCATCGGTAGTCTGGACGGTTACAAAGGCGTCTTCAGAAAGGTTTTCGAAGAGCTTGATTCGAACAAAACCCTTGGCGTTCGTGCGATGGACATTCGATCGCTTCTCTTTGGGAAGAACATTTCCGGCTCTCGAGTCATGTTCACTCGCCTCGGTGTAATCCATGACTTGTATTTCGGCGTTGGCCAGTGGACGACGCTGCGAATCGAGTAGGGAGAGCTCTAGTCGTCGATCCTCCGCAGCGGTTCGCCCAAGAATGAATGGATCAAGATGGACTAGCGACATGTTGTTTGATAAATCAACCGACCGAAGGGGTGGAAAGCTCTCAGACTGCAGGTATCGATTCCTATTGAGAGAATGGAATGAGAGTAGACCGAGGTCATCGCGGGGTGTTGTTAAGAAGAGCTGCAGCTTTTCCGCCGGCACGCTTCCTCGGATCTCCCCCCGTTCGTTGCTTTTTCCGATCTCTCTTAGGTATGGTTGATCAGCTTTCGTGAAGCTGAGTGTGACATCTTGAAGGGGTCGCCCTGTGGAGTCCTTTATAATGGTTGAAACATCAATGCGTCTTGGCATCTCGATTTTGATATCTCGATAAGACTCATCTTTCCCACCTGCTTTGAGTGTCACAGTCGTTGGGAAATAGCGTGGGCTTTTTGAGATCATGTCTGCGGTAACGATAAGGTCTCCCTTGATATTGCCCGATTCATCAACATTGACATGAAGAACGAAGCTACCGTCGCTGTCCGCGTTGGTACGGTTGACCATCGGTCCTGGAAGTGAAACCAACGCATCGGCTATCGGATCGCCGTCAGTACTGACCACCCGCCCCGTGACCGATTTGCCAGGGGCAGCTTGAAGGACAATCGGGTTAGGCGGAGCCTCTCTCATTTGCTTGATGACACGGCCGATTCCTTCAGCATTCCTAGGGCCGAAGCCGAATGACTGAATCGTGCTGCGGTCGCCGACAAGCACTGCCGCAGCGGTGATGCTGTGCTCTCTCGTTCCTGGTGAGCTTAAATAGAGCATAGCTTGAGCAGGTAAACCACTCAATTTAAACGCACCGTCTGCATCCGTAAGGACCTATGGTGGCCAGAGTCGATAGTGCAAAACAAATTGATTGACGCCGGTTAGAATACGATAATCTGACGCTGACCGTGTTAGGCTCGTAAAGTAATTCACGCTGATCTCTTTATCGCCAAGCCCATTTCCATCTTGATCGACTAATCGACCCGCCAAGTCGTGAGTACGCGTCAAGTCGATGTAGAGGTTGTTCTTAACGACCGTGCCTCGGTCTTGACTCCGAACGTTTAAAATACCGAGCTCATGTTGATTTGAGATCGCTAGTAAAGTTGCTGCCCACCTAAACGGATCGATTACGTCGCGGATGACCTCTGGTGGCTGAACGTTCTTGAGTTCAAAACGCCCTTGATCGTCAGAGTAGGTTGCAGCAATAGCGTCAGTTGTTTGTTCGTTAAGTGCTAAGTTTTCTCGAAGAAAAGCAAGTTCGTTTCGTTCTGGCACAACTCGTGATAGCTGTGACAGGTAGCGCATCGTATCTGACAGCAATACAACTCTTGCCCCTGGAGCTGGATTGCCATTGGAGTCCCTCACGATTCCAGATAGATCAACGGTGATCTCGGAACGCGGTACTTCAGGACTT
>JBCCKZ010000348.1:0-6105 GCA_039027135.1 Planctomycetota bacterium | reverse complement strand
GGCTGCAAAGATAAGATCCAGGCACTTGGCGGCTTCACTTGCGCGAATCTTTTTTTCGAGACTAGCACGCGAACCCGAAACAGTTTTTCGCTTGCAGCTCGGCGTTTGGGGGCGGACACCGTCGAATTCAGCAGCACAGGGTCTTCGGTGGCGAAGGGGGAGACCTTTGTGGATACCGCCAAAACCATCGAGGCGATGGGGGTCGACTGGGTGGTCACTCGGCATAGCACTCCCGGGACGCCGCATCTCTTGGCTCGGGAGCTGACTTGCAGCGTTCTTAATGCGGGCGACGGTCCGCACGATCATCCGACCCAGGGTTTATTGGACATCCTGACCATCCGTCAGCATCGTGGACGTATTGACGGGCTGACCGTTGCCTTGGTGGGTGATATCACCCACTCGAGAACCGCTAGAGCCAACCTGTGGGGGCTTCGTGCGTTGGGTGCCCACGTGATTGTTTGTGGGCCACCAACTCTGGTTTCATCTCGTTGGGCCGAACTGGATAACGGAATCGAAGTCGCTCATAACCTCGATGAGATTCTTCCAAGGTGCGATGTCCTGAACTTGCTACGCATCCAATTCGAACGTCAAAGCGCCCGGCCTTTTCCTTCGGTGCACGAGTACGCCAACTTGTATGCGATGAACTCGGCACGTATGCAGCGGTGTCGCCGCGACATCCTGATCATGGCACCGGGCCCCATCAACCGTGGCGTGGAGATCACACCTGAGGTTGCTGATGGTCCGCATAGTGTGATCCTCGAACAGGTTACCAATGGCTTGGCTGTTCGAATGGCTGCACTGTATTTGACTGCACACGCTTCTCAAGAACGGCACGTGGAGACCAACGTATGAATCCACTATTGATTCGTGGTGGACGAATCGTTGACCCATCCCAAAACCTAGATCGCATCGCCAATCTTCTTTGTGTCGATGGCTTGGTACATGCGATCGACCCTGGACCTGATCAACTTCCTGAGCACTTACGAACTCTGGATGTTCAGGGACACATCGTTTGCCCTGGTTTGATCGACTTGGGCGTCGAACTACGAGAACCCGGATTCGAAGAAGACGAAACGATCGCTAGCGGGTGTTCAGCCGCGCTTGCGGGCGGTTTCACTTCGATACTTGCTTGCAGTAGCACTTCGCCATGCATCGACTCCCCGGGTGCTGTGGAGTTTGTTCGCCAAAAGGCGATACAGACCGGGCTTCATCAATCATCGGATCACCCGATGGTGCGAGTGCACGTGATTGGATGTTTGAGCAAGGATCGCGATGGGGAGCAACTCGCGGAGCTTGGATTGCTCCGGGAAGCCGGCGCTGTGGCGTTTTCGGATGCACCCCGCCCCATCACGAACGATGCGTTGCTCAAACGGGCCTTGGAGTACGCCGGCATGTTCAATGTTCCCGTTCTCAATCGGCCAAATGTGATGACTCTGTCTCGCGGTGGAGTCATGCACAGTGGTCGTGTATCCCTTATTCTTGGGCTGAGGGGATTGCCAACTGAGGCAGAAGATCTTGCCGTCGCGCGGGATGTTCGCATGGCGGAAGCGACCAGTGGAAGGCTACATATCGGCCCGGTCAGCACGATGGGTGCGATTGACTTGATCCGGCGTGTCAAACGTCGCGGCATCAAGGTCACGGCATCGGCATGCCCACACAATCTCTCTCAAGACGACAATGAGCTTCGCTCCTTCGATTCGAAGTTCAAGGTGCACCCTCCTCTTCGAAGTCGCCGGCATATCGATGCACTTGTTGCCGCGATTGCTGATGGAACGATTGATGCGATTCAGAGCGGCCACATGCCCAGAGCCAGAGAAAAGAAGATGAACGATCTTGATCAATCACCTTTTGGATTGGCTTCGTTGGAAACGACGCTTGCCTCCACGGCAACGCTATTGATCAAGACCGGGCAAATGGATTGGTCCGCGGCGATCGAACGCTTGTCCACGGCTCCCGCACGGATAGCCGGGATTCCAGGCGGCAGTTTGGCGGTTGGGCAAGCAGCTGATATCGCCGTGATTGACCCTGAGGCGAACTGGACGGTCTCCGGTCAGAAATTTGCTTCGTTATGCCCCAGCACGCCTTTGGACGGGCTCAATCTGACATCTCGCGTTGAGCACACCATCGTCGCGGGTAAGGTTTGGTCACGTGGTGGCTAGCGGATCTTGGACGCGGTTCTTTTAGCTTCGTTGTCGCGCGGAGCCGGTCTCGGCTCCATCGGTCAGCTTTAAAGTCAAATGCGGGAGGGCCGCAATCCGCTAAGGGTCGCTTCCCGAAAAACTTGACTACTGGACGTCCCAGAACCAGCGATCGTTCGATCGAGAGACAAGCAGTTCGGCTCGGTCGACCTTGGCACCCGACTTGGCGTTGTCAAGTTGGGTCAACGCGTCGATGTCGACACCGCCAGATGCCGTGACTGTCCAACCGCCGCGGGTCTTGATGAAACTGCATTGAGGGGAAATCGTCTGCGGCACTTCGAACGAAGCAAGGTGGTCTACCGCAAGTTCCCGCATGGGAGTCAGGTCCAAGCCTGCTTTATGTTCAAAGTTCTCTTTTTCGATCAGCGTAGCGACCATCGTTGCATCGATGACGTTGGCTAATTCACCAAAGATGGGTTTAGCGATGAGGAGTTGCTCCAAACGCTCATTCATGAGGTTGGCCCATTTTTGAGCGAGGGCATCTTTGCGTCCGGTCGCTTTGGCTGAACCATCGCGACTGATCTGGTCTTGCTCGGTAAGCGTCTTGATTCGAGAGCCGTTGAATGTCCAAACCGACTTGTCTTCGTTAAACTGCACTTCGTCGTAGTTGACGGCCATCCACCATCGTGGATTCTGTGCCGCGTTGTGACTCGCGTTTCGACTCAGCTGCAGATAGCTGGGCAGGCCTTGAACTTCAGAAGGTGCCAAAGCCATCGCGATACGCTTCATCTCATAGTCGGCCGCAACCATGGTGCGGGCGAATCGGCTATCGGTTGGAACTCCCGAAAGGCGAATAATCTGTGGACCGAATGCTTCACGCATTGCGGGTTCAAGATAGGCAGGGTTCTGGCCGCTTGATAAACGAACTTTCGAAAGCAGCGATTGCAGGTTTCGACGTCCTTCAGGTGTTGGTTCGATGGAGCATTGAATGCCTTCGCTAACACCTCGCTGAACATCTTGCATTGCCACTAGCAGGTGAGACAAACGCATGATGGCTTGCCCAGATTCTTTACCCACGACGTTTCCCGAGTCATCAACTCGCCATGGCTCGGCAGGACCGCTGATGAGGATGTCGTTGTTCTCAGCATCAACAATGACGGCTTCGATCTTCGTTAGGCCGGCGAGGTATTCCAGATCTGAAGGAACGTGCTGACCGATATCCAGATTCTTCAAGCGAGTCTGGACAGCCGCCAATGAGATGACTCGACGTTCAGACGCCTGGGCCAGATCACCGTCGAGGCGTTGCATCGATTGGCGTAATTCGGCTGCCAAATCCGCCCCTTGGGCCGGCGTGGCATCGGTCAACACGCCCGCTGCATCAATATCGACACCGCCAACTGCGCCTCGGCCTGCACCGCCGATGAATCCAGCGTGAAGTGCAACGGAGGCCGAAACCACCAACACAAAAACGATGCTCATCGATGCCAAAACCGGCGCAATCGAGTGACCAAAGATCACCAAGCGGCCTGGGCTGGGCGAGAACTCCGAATGGGAACGGTGAAACGGTCGCTTTTGAAAAGACATGGCGGCGGGCTCCCCAAAACTGGATTGGGATTACGCGTACAGAAGAGATGGGAGAAAATCCAGCCTTAACGTTACTTACCGACCCCCGGAACGGCAACCGAAAGTCGCTGGCCCCGGTCGAATTTTGGTCTGAGTTGGCAAGTCTTTCCGATTGGCCGATTCGGTACACTCAAGCGGCGGCGGTAGAGGCCTCGAACGGTCCGCTGCTCGTGTCCAGCCCGGCTCAATACCCCGATTTACCAAGTTCGTTGGTTCTCAGAGACCGCTTTTAGCATGAATGCTGCAGAAACCTCGGAAGTTTTGGCCGGAGTAAGCCCATTCGTCCAGAACGGTTTCCATCGATTTCTGCCGTTTTACATCCGCCGCCATTTTCACACCGTGGCATTGAGCCAAGGCTCTGCCGAGCGGCTGAGTGCCTACGCTGAATTGCGGGGTCCGTTGCTAATCCAGACCAACCATCCGTCGTGGTGGGATCCACTGATCGCCCATCATTTCAACCGGCAGTTATTGCACCCGCGGCAGTTCGTAGCGCCAATCGACGCGGAAGCATTGGAGCAATACGGGGTTTTCAAGAAGCTCGGGTTCTTTGGCGTGGAATCGGACAAATTAGCAGGTGCCAAGACGTTGTTGCGCGCTGGTCGCGCGGCTTGCACGGAAAAAACGGTTTTGTGGATTACGCCGGAAGGGCGTTTTGCTGACGCGCGAGATCGATCTGCAGCGTTGGCTCCTGGGCTCGCCCATTTGTGCCGTAAGTTGGATGCAGAAGCACAAGGGGGTCGAGTCCTCTCGATGGCTTTGGAATATGCCTTTTGGGACGAAAGGCTACCGGTGGTATTTGCACATTTTAGTCAGCCGATGGATTTTTCGACGTCGGCTCCGAATATGCCATCCAACGCTGCGAGGGATAAATCATGGTGGTCCCAGCAGTTGGAGAATCAGCTTCGTGGCGTCCAGAACGAGTTGGCTGATTGGGTTGTCGCCCGCCAAGATGATCCTTTCGAGGTTCTTGTCACGGGAAGACGAGGTGCAGGCGGAGTCTACGAACGGGCTCGTCAATTGAAGGCGTGGTGGAGTGGGGCAAAGCTCTCGACCCAACATGGTGAGCAATTCAGTTGATGCTTACGGGACTTTCGTTGTTCGCATTGGCATGTGCGTTTTTGGCTGCCGGTATGTTCGCGGCCAACCTACAGCTCTTTCGGCGGTTGGAGATTTCGAATGCAGATCTAGCAAGCAATCCCAATGAAATGGTTTCCGTTTTGATTCCAGCGAGAGACGAGGCATCCAGCATCTCTGCTAGCGTGGGTAGTATTTTGGATGATCCGTCTTTTGATGGGGAGATCATTGTTCTGGATGACCACTCAACCGACGGAACGCCAGGCATCGTTGAACATATTTCGGCTTCAGATTCACGCGTTCGCCTTGAGAGTGCACCGTCGCTCGTGGAAGGCTGGAACGGAAAGCAACATGCATGTTTCCATGCGGCAAGACTCGCGAATTTCGAGAGCTTGCTTTTTCTCGATGCTGATGTTCGTCTCGAAAACGGAGCCATCGGACGCCTGCTAACCGATAAGACTCGTTCAGGGGTCGACCTGTTATCGGCTTTTCCAAGGCAAGAAACGAAGACGTGGCTTGAACGCTGGATCATTCCTCTGATGCACTACATTCTGCTTTGCTATCTGCCGCTGAAGCGATCACGTTCCGACTCATCACCTTCTTTGGCTGCCGGCTGCGGCCAGCTCTTTCTCACGACGAAGACTGCTTATGAGGCTGCTGGAACTCATCAAGCGATCGCCTCTTCGCGACATGATGGAGTGAAGTTGCCCCGGGCCTTTCGTTCAGCTGGGCTGAGAACGGATGTGGTTGATGGCTCGTCAATCGCAACCTGTCGTATGTACCAGAACGCTGCTCAGGTGCTTCGGGGTGTTCTGAAGAATGCGACCGAGGGAATTGCATCCCCCAAGACGATCATTCCCTTCAGTGTGCTATTGTTGGGAGGCAGCGTTTTGCCATGGCTCACGGTGGTTTTGGGCGTTTTGGAGGGCAGTTTGTGGGCGGTAGCTTTGTCCACGTTTGCAATTGTCTTATCGTGCATGCCAAGGTTTGTTGCCGCGAAGCAGTTGCGGCAATCTTTAGTGGGCGCTATTTTTCACCCACCATCTGTGGCCTTGTTCATCGCATTGCAGTGGGTTGCTCTGGTGCAATCACTCATCGGCTACCAGGTTCAGTGGCGGGGCCGAGCCTGAATGGGGACCAAGAAAACTGCGTACGTTTGACTTGCGATGCTCCGATCGTGTCGATGCACTTCGTTAAGGCTCATGCTGTCTTGCTGACTTGGCGGACTAAGAAGGCATCGAATTCCAGCTGAGGACCTAATGGGCAAGTC
>JBCCKZ010000347.1:0-6106 GCA_039027135.1 Planctomycetota bacterium | reverse complement strand
GGATGGGCCCGTCGGGGCCGACCTGCCCGGCCTCGGGGTTGATGAGGAACTTGGAGAAGCTGAAGTCGTGCTGCGTGCCGGCGGGGAGGGTGAGGCCCGAGGAATTGTCGGTGAACCCGACGTGGATGAGGTCGAAGCCGAAGGAGGTGGAGCCCGGTGTGGGGCTGCCGCCGGAGATCGTCTGGAGGTCGACGACGGTGGTGCGGTCGGCGAGGGCGGGCATGCCGATGATGCCGTCGAAGCCGCCGAGGTTCAGGGCCGGGGCGTCGAGTCCGGCGATGCCCGGGAGCTGGAAGGTGGTGACATCACCGGGGAGGCTAGAGGTGCCGCCGGTACCGAGGATGGAGTCGAGTCCGCCGAAGGCCGAGACGGTGGTGTCGAGGGGTTCGGTGACATCAACGGGCTCGAAGCCGGCGACGCCCTGTTCAAGGTAGGTGCCGGCGATTGGGTAGTTGATGTTGGACAGGCCGAAGAGGTCGCTGTGGGCGCCGGCGGCGAGGAGCACGCCGGAGGCCCCGGTGTCGGCGATGAAGGTGAAGCCGCCGGACGGGTCGGACGGGAAGGCCTGTGAGTTGTCGGGTCTATCGAAGCGGACGACGACGCGGGGCTGATCGATGGCGAAGCCGTCAGCCCGGCCGAGGTCTCGGGTGGCCTGGGCGTGGACGGTGGGCGCAGTCAGTAACGCGAAAGCGGCGAGAACCGCGAGAGGGGTGTGGGGATGGCGGGGCATGAGGGGCTCGACAGATGAATCGTGAAACAAAGATCGAGTTTACCCGAGAGCCGGTGTATGACCTAGCGGTGAGAGGGTTGAGGTGTTGGCGGTGCTTTGAGCGGGCCCGCTGCTGGGTAGGATCGATGATGCGGGGCGCTTCTTGCCGCCCGCTACCCAGGGGTGGGGGTCGGCCAACAACCCCTGCACTTGATGAATCAACGAAACCGAATCACTTAGCATCAGCTGATCCAGAGCAAAGTCATACTCCACTCGGCCTCCACATTGCAGCGAAACCATCGCAGCTCGCTGTTTCGGATCGGTCGCTCGTTGGTTGACAGGCGTTTGTCCGTCTGGTTGCCATAAACCTCCATCACCAAGCGGCATGGTAAAAGCATCCAGATAGATCAATTCCAGCCGATCTAGAATGTCCGCGCCGCGACGGCCCGGAGAGGATGTGGGTGCCGCCAAATGCAACGTTAAGTCGCGGCCCACCCAACGAGCTCGACCGACACGCATTTCAATCGATTCGGTCGTCCAAATCTTTTTGTTGTCGATGCCGACATTGGCCGTGCGCAAGTCGAATCGGCGAGCTGGATTACCAGCATCATTTCGAAAAATGTGCACATCGCCAAGAATGCGTCCGCGAGATATTGGCGGTGCTCCGCCGCTCATCACATCAAGCGATTGCGTGAACTGAATCTCCGCTCCACTATCGGCTTCAATAATGACCGGGGATGAATTCTCACTCGCGGACATCCCTCGACCAATGATCACCGTCACCGGCCAGAGCTTCCACTGGTCGTCGCTGATCTGTTCCCACTTTTGAAAAAGCAGCGTCCCGGTGGACGTTTGCAGTTGTTTGCAAACTCCGTGTTGCCATGCACCATCCGGAAAGAGATCTTGAAAGTCATTCGTTGCCTTCGATTCACTCTCCGGAGGAATGCCAATCGCATTCATCATCGGCGGCTGCATCCACGGCACTATCAAGTTCTGATAGATGACCGAAAAAGCAACCAGAAACGTCAGCGAAGCGCAATAATGAAAGAGGCGTTGGACCATCGTTTCAATCCGGCAGTGCATCCTTGACCAAAAGATCACGTTAAAGAATCACACCGGTACGTTTTCCTCCCATCGATGTTTCGCTCGCAATAGACGCTCAACCAATTCGCGAACCGCGGCATGACCGCCTTTGCTTTGCAGAATCCAATGGGCGGCATTACGCACGTCTTGGGCACCGTCCGCTGGAGTTACAGCCAATGCAACCCGCTTCATAACGGAGAGATCTGGCAAGTCATCACCGATGTAGCAAACTTGATCCGATGTCACACCCATCTGTTCGAGCATGCTTATCGCGGCAGGAAGTTTCTGCTCGAAGCCCTGACGGATGTGCGTCACACCAAGTTCATCCGCACGCCGTTGGACAATCGGACTGTTGCGAGCAGTGAGAATGCCGAAATGAAAGCCGCCATTCATCCATGCTTTGATCGCCAGACCATCCTTCACGTTAAATTGCTTCGTCTCAAACCCCGCTGCGTCATAGATGATTCGCCCGTCCGTCATCACGCCGTCGACATCACTCAAAATACAAGTGATCGATGCGGCAATTTCTGTATCGGGCTTCAATAGCGTGGTCATGGAGTCTTCTGGGACGTCGCCGAAGCGTCAAGCTCGCGTGCTCGTGGCCAGCTTCAGGCTCATCGTGCACTTAAAAATGGAAGGGTGGCGTTTTCATCACCTTGATCTGTCAACGCAACCAAATCCGTGATATCCAGCAATCCAACGGGATGTCGATGTTCATCAATCACTGGCAGTTCACTGATTCGATGATGTGACAGGACCGCAAGTGCTTCTTGAAGCGTCGCCTCGGGTGTCGCCGTGATTGGATCTTGGGTCATCCGCGAAGAGATGGCTTCATCTAATGAATGCTCATCGCGTTGTTCCAAAATACGGGCGAGATCACTATCGGTGAACAAACCCGCCAACTGACCGTCCGCATCAACGAGCATGATCGCACCCGTTCTTCGGCCGGCTTTGGATGCCGTGACCATAGCGTCACGAACGGAAGTATTTGTTTGCGCAACACGGCACTGATCGAGCGGCCGCATGATCTGGTTCACCGTGGTCAGTTTTCGCCCCAAGGCACCTCCGGGATGAAACTGAGCAAAGTCTTGTGAGGTGAAGCCACGCAACTGACTGGCCAACATGGCGATCCCGTCACCTACGGCCATCATGACCGCCGTACTGCTTGTCGGAGCGAGGCCGTTGGGACAAGCTTCTTCATGCTTTCCAATCGGCACAACAATGTCGGCAGATGCTGCCAACGGATTGCGATCGTCCGCGGTGATTGCGATCAAACCGCTGGAATGCTCTCGGAGCTGCGGGGCGATCCGAACAACCTCTTCACTGCGCCCGGAATTACTCAGAGCCCAGACAACATCACCGCGCCGAACACGGCCAAGGTCACCGTGAACCGCTTCGGATGGGTGCAAAAAATGGGCGGGATTACCGGTACTCGACAGGGTTGCGACCAGTTTCTGGCCAACCAAACCAGCTTTTCCGACGCCGGTGACAACAATGCACCCCTCACAAGCAGCCGACATTTCTGCAGCTTCAACGGCAGAAGAGGAAAGCTGGGAAACGCAGTGAAGAATCGCGTCTGCTTCTGCCTTGACGTATTGCCGTACGGCTCGGAGACGCCCAAGGGGAGTCTCGGGCGGCAACGACAACGCCATCTTTTTTGCGGCCGACACGGCAACCTTCCCTGGTGAGTGCGGCAAGAACGATACCTAGATTCGGTCCATCCTGGACCTCGTCGAATCGTACTCGTTCTCAGAATGGAAAGACAAGAGGAAATGGGTAGATGAGTTGGTTTGCAGGATCGCTGTAAAAAAATGGCTACCGGTGCTCATCCAGCATGGTTTGGACAGCCTGTTCCACTTGGCTGGTCAGCGTCGTTGTCTGACCTTTGACTTTCTTATCACCGATCACTTCGATGGCCTCACCGAATCGAACCGTCGCGTGACGTTTGGCTTTGACTGTGGCTGTTACGTGACGAAGCACATCCTCTTCAAACTTGTCTAACGTTTCAGCCATCCGTTCGATTGACGGCTTGTTGTTGACGTAATCGCCCGGATAACTGAATGACTGGACGACCAAAAACAGATCATCCAAATCATCGTTCAAAAGACGCTTCGCATCGGCCGACAAACCTTCCTTATCGAGCTTCTCGATGATGGTTCGCCGTGCAGCTTTGACGCGTTCAGGAATACTCTTACCGGCTTCCTCCAATCCTTGACGCTCCTCGACCTGATCAAGAATAAAATCACCTAATGCCCGGATGCGATCAGGTAGGCGACCCTTTCTTGCCTCCCCGTAGTACTCCAGTTCTTTCACCGCCAACAACGCTTCGGCGAAGTCGTAGATCCGACGTTCAAGCGGGCGATCGATTCTTCTCCGCCAAAAAATGGCCTCTTCCAGTTCGCCCATCGTTTCCAACAGAGCGTCGGTGGGATCCTCTTCGTAGTGATACCGGATTGCGCAAGGCACACAGAAAATGGGACGCGAGGCTTTTCGCGCCGCTGCTACAGCTATTGCAGAAGCTCCTTCGCGAAACGGTGTCACACGATCATTGCAGTGATAGATTTCTCCTTCGGGAAAAATCACCAAAGGTTGCTTTCGTTCTTGAAGCAAACCCGAGGCCAATCGAAAGGCACCAATATCGTTGGCCTCGCGGTCAACGCTAAAGCAACCATGTTTTCGCAGCACCCACTGGATGACACGGTTCTTCTTGGTGAACACGTGCCAAGTGGCCATGACGTGCAATGTTGTTCCGATCGCATCAGCAGCCGCGTAAATGGCGAACGGGTCTGCATGACTGGGATGGTTGGGCATGATCATCACGCCGCAGCCCTCATCCAGCTTTTCCCGAACGTGTTGTTGACCAAGCACTTCAACGTGCTCCAGGTTGACGTCGCGCTGTTGCTGGCGAAGGCGAAACGGACGTAGCCAATTCACCAACGTCGGACTAAGTGACGGCGTCCAGACTTCCGGAGCAAACCGCATGCGGTAGCGATTCATGTCGATTCCCGTTTCCAATTCACGCGATTTAATTCAGCCAAAGCTAACAACAGCGCTTGAGTTCCATCTTTCGCGTGCCCCTGCGCCGCAACCGCTTTGTACAACTGATGAGCGAGCGCCAATCCAGGAAGCGATAAATCCATCGCAGCGGCTTCATCGAGTGCGATCTTCATATCTTTGATGAAATGCTCAACAAAGAATCCCGGATCAAAGTCACCATCGATCATTCGCGGTGCCAGATTCGATAGGGACCAGCTTCCCGCCGCTCCAGAAGAAACGCTCTGCAGCACCGTCGGCAGATCCAGACCAACCTTGGTCGCGTACAGCAATCCTTCACAGACCGCGATCATCCCTGAAGCGATGAGCGTTTGATTGACCATCTTTGTGTGTTGACCAGAACCCGGCGGTCCCTGATGGACAATGGTCTTACCCATCAATCGAAACAGTGGATCCATCCGAGCGACCGCGTCGGCATCACCGCCGATCATGATCGAAAGCGCCGCGTTGCGAGCTCCCGTATCACCACCACTGACCGGTGCGTCGATGGATGCAACACCCTTTGCCGCTGCTGCCGAAGCGATCTTTTCCGCCAGCGACGGTTGACTGGTGGTCATATCGATGAGCGTCATTCCTTCGCGAGCTCCCGACAGGACACCGTTGTCGCCGAGAATCACTTGTTCTACATCGTGAGGAAAGCCAACGATCGTGAAGACAACATCACTCTGTTCCGCAACCTCACGCGGAGTGGCAACGGGCGTCGCGCCTTGTTCTTCCAGTTCCTTCAACTTGGAAGGTGTACGATTGAAGACGGTCGCTCGGTAGCCCGCCGCGATCAAATGGCCACACATACTGCGGCCCATCACGCCAGTTCCAATCCAACCGATCCGAGTCGTTTCGGGAGAGATTTCGCTCAAAGCCACCTTCGTCCTACCTGCATGTTTGTTGACCAAAGAAAGACGGTGATTGTAGGGAATCGCAATGACTGCGTGGTGTGTTCCCCGCGTCTCATTCCCCGCGTCTCATTTCGCCGGCTCTCACGATCCCAGTAGGAGGAGCCTTGCCAAGCAAAAATCTCGCGCGAAAAGCCGTGAGGATTCTGGCCGGTCAGCAGAAAGATGCGGGACGAAGAAGCGTTAGGCACCCAATTCGATCGCCGTTGTCCACGGTGGCAACGGCATCGACTCATCCAGCACGATAATAGTGCGCTGTGCGTCAATGCCGACGATACCAGTGCCCGCGAAAGGTTGCAGGATGGTTGCCATCTCTTGAGAGCCAATGTGTTTGAGCGGGATGACCCGGATCGAGTACCCAACAGGC